>JBFMFA010000163.1:0-6818 GCA_040753195.1 Gemmatimonadota bacterium
AGCCGGGCGACGAGATCTCCCGACCGGAGCGCTGCTACGCGAGCAACAAGTCCGAAGACACGCGTCTCAGCCCCATTTTCCCGCGTCCGCGCGTTGCCTTAGGCCTTGGCGGTGGCTGGGCTGTGGAAGCGTCATACCTGCCGCCTATCACGGTCTTTGACGCCACACCCAACCTCGCCAGCGTTGCGCTCTCGCGCATAACGAGCATCGGACCGGCCGGGCTCTTGCTCCGCGCACATGCCACGTTCGGCAAGGTCGAAGGGGCGATCACGTGCTCCCCGGACGCCCTGCAGCTCGACGATGTGACGGAGCCGTGCTACGGGAGCCAAAAGTCCGAGGACACGTACAAGCCGAACATGTACGGCGGCGAGGCCGCGGTCACATTTGTGCTGGGTGCGCGTTCCACGGGTTATGCGGGAGCTGGATACACGCGGCTGCAGCCTCGCTTTCAAGTCGGCTTCCAGGACGGCCGCCCAGGGGTCCAGTACGACGATACGCGCATCGAAGTCGATCTGAACCGTGTAGGGCTTTTTGGAGGGATCGTGTTCCAAATCGCGCCGATGATCGAGTTCAGCGCCGAACTGTACTCGGTGCCGGAGGATGTAACCACTTTCCGGGTTGGTGGGAGTTTCCGGCCGCGCTAGCAACCGGTTGCAGACGGCGGTGTAACTCTCAGAGCCGATTATGTTTTCTACTATGAAAATTGCCGCCGCTATCGTGGGCTGCGCCGTATGGCTTGGCTGTGCTTCGAGTACCGCACAGGTCGAGGCCGGCGCCACGCCAATCAATCCGCCGCCCGTCGGGCCGACGCCGACGATGCCCGCGCCACCGACACAAGACTATCTGGTGTACGTCGTGGCGGAATCCGCCGATCAAGTGCATCTCGTGCGCTTCGGACCTAACGGCGCAAAGCTCGAAAAGTCGCAGCGCGTCGGGATGATGCCGACTGAGATCAACGGTCCGCATGGCATTACGGTGTCGCCCGACAAAAAGCACTACTACGTGAGCATCGCGCACGGCACGCCCTACGGGACGTTATGGAAATTCACGACTGTCGGTGACACGCTGAAGGGTCGCGTTACGTTAGGCAGCTTCCCGGCAACGGTGTCGCTTTCAAACGACGGCGCGCTCGCGTTCGTGGTGAACTTCAACCTGCACGGCGACATGGTTCCGTCGTCGGTGTCGATCGTTTCGACCGACGAGATGCTGGAGATCGCGCGACCAACCACGTGCACAATGCCGCACGGATCGCGCATGAATCCGCAGGGGACGCATCAGTATTCGGCGTGCATGATGGATGACATGCTGGTGGAGATCAACACACAGACGTTCGAGATCTCGCGTCACTTCATGCTCGGCGCCGGCAAAGAGCATGGGATGGCCGGTCCGCCAGGAGGAATGAAGGCCGCCGGCGGTCATGCCCACGGCGGCGGGAGTCACGATTCTGCCACGATGAAAATGCCCGAGGTGCAGTGTTCGCCGACGTGGGCGCAGCCCTCAGCCGACGGCCAACGCATCTTCGTGGCGTGCAATAAGTCCAATGAGATCGTCGAGGTGGACTTCAAAGAGTGGAAGCTCAACCGTCGCATTCCGGCGGGGAACGGGATCTACAACATTGGTGTCTCGCCTGACGGGAGGTACCTGATCGCGACGAACAAGCGCGGCCAGTCGGTATCGATCTTCGATGCTGCGACAGCCAAAGAAATCACGAAGATCCCGACGAAGCGCCGGGTCGTGCACGGTGCGATCGTGTCGCCGGACAGTCGTTATGCATTCATTTCGGTCGAGGGGCAGGGGAGCGAGCCGGGGACGCTGGAAGTGATCGATCTCACAGCGCTCCGGACCGTGGCGACCGTAGATTTGGGCCAGCAGGCCGCAGGGCTGGACTTCTTCAAAATGGTGCCGCCGGGCGGACAATGATCCCGGACGCGCCGCACCGGAACGCGCCAGGGCCGGTCGGGGTAATCCCCGCCGGCCCGCGTCATAGTTCAAGGGGTCAGACCCCTTACCGTCATCCGCCATCCTGGGAGTATCTCGTGCGCAAGGCATTTCTCGCGCTCGCTTCGCTGAGTTTCGTCGTTGCGTGCGATGGGACCGAACCGAACGACAATCCGATCGTCACGGTGACCGTGACGGCGCCGCTTACAAACCTCGTCATCGGGGCCACGACGCAGGCGACCGCAACGGCGGTGCGTGAGGACGGCACGACGGTCCCCAATCCGACCTTGCAGTGGTCCAGCAGCTCGCCTAACGTGGCGAGCGTATCCAGCAGCGGTGTCATCACGGGAGTAGCGGCCGGCTCGGCCACCATCACGGCTCGCATCGACAACGCCAGCGGCCAGCTTTCGGTGACGGTCAGCGGCGATCCATGCGCGGCACCGATCAGCCTGACCCTGGGAGAGGTGCGCACGTTTGCGGGGCCCGATCAGGTAAGCTGCGTTAGGCTCGCGCCGACCCCGTCGGCAAGCGAATACCTGGTGATCGCGTACAACGGGTCGTCGGCGCAGGATGAACGTCGTTCCACGGAGATCGCGGCGTCCGGTCTGGCACCGGTTGCGCCGCAGGTGAATACCCTGCGAGAGGTGCTTGAAGTTCTCGAAGTTCAGCGCATGGATGAGGTCGACGCCAGGCACGCGCGCATCGATGCCATTGGTCGCTCGTTTGTAGATCCAGTTCTACGTCGCGTGACGCCGAGCAAAACCGGGCAACGCGTCGAAGGTGTGGCGGCGAACGTGGTGGCACTCCCGCCTAACGTCGGCGACACGCTCAGCTATCGCGTCCCGGATCTCAACCCTGGTAAATCGGCCTGTCTCGATTTCTTCCCGATCCGCGCGGTGGTCAAAGCGGTCGGCAACAAGGCGGTCATCGTCCAGGACATCACGGCGCCCGCCGGCGGTTTCACGACGCAGGATTTCCAGGACATCGTGCGCGAGTTCGACCAGACGGTTCTGGCGACGGACACGGCGTACTTTGGCACGCCGACGGATCGCAACAACGATGGCGTCATCGTGATTCTTTATACGCCCGAGGTGAACAAACTCACACCGCAGGGATCCACGGGCTTCACAGCCGGGTTCTTCTTCCGGGCCGACATGTTCACGAAGGCCGAGTTTCAGCAGGCGGGGCAGCGCTGCGACACGACGAACGAGCAGGAGCTGTTTTACGTGCTGACGCCTGATCCGACGGGCTCGATCAACGGCAACGTGCGCTCAACCGCAACCGTTAGGCAGACGACACGCGGGACCATAGCCCATGAACTGGAGCATATGCTCAATCAGGGCGTGCGTATGTTCATTCAGGGAGCGAATCTCGAGCACGTGTGGCTGGATGAAGCCATGGCTCATTTCGCCGAAGAGGCAGTCGGTCGTGTCACCCGGGGCTTCAGCGACTTCCGTGAGTTGAACTTCGCGGACGTCAGCGCCAACGCCGATGACTATAACGCGTACTTTCGCCAGAACTTTGGGCGCTTCCGTCTCTGGATGTTCAGACCCGATACATCGTCGCCGACGAGCAGTCGTGCCGCGACGGAATTGGCGCCGCGGGGAGCAGGGTGGGCGCTCGTTCGGTATGCGATCGACAAACACTCGAATCAGAACGCGCGTGCGTTTACACGGGCGTTGGTGCGTGGCCCGCAGACAAATGTGGCGAACCTGATGGCGCGTATCGGCGGAGGGCTCAGCTTCGCCAGCTTCCTCGGCAACTGGATGGTGGCGCAGATATCTGACCATCAAAACTTGCCCGGTGTGGGTGCTTCGCTCGACTACGTGGGCTGGAACATGCGCGGGTCGCTGACGTCGTACAACAACAACGCATTCCCGCTGCAGATCAATCCGCTCACGACCACGGCGACGACGCTCGTGATCTCCGGGTCGGGGGCCTACTTCCGCTTGCAGAAGGCTGCTGGAGGGTCGGCGTCGACGGTTGCGATGCTGGCGCCAGGCTCGCTGCCGCTGGACATCTCCGGTGCGCGCCTAACGATCGTCCGCATGCAGTAAGGGGTCCGACCCTAGGCTTCGCGGAGCGCCGCCATCGCGGTTTCGCGGAACACCTCGCGCCCGCTCAAGAACCCGATCGTCACGGTGAGCAGCAACATCCCGGCAGCGAGCACCAGCGCGGGCAGGTAGGCCGGCGTCATCGGCCGCTCGAACACAAAACGCATCACGCCCCACGCGCCGCCGAACGACAGCAGCATGCCCGTCAGGCTGCCTAACAAGCCTAACAAGGCATACTCGGCGAACATGATCCGGCCGATCTGTTGCCGAGTGGCGCCTAACGTCTTGAGCAGGACGCCTTCGCGCAATCGCTCGCGCCGCGTCGCCGCCACCGCGCTGAACAGCACCGGAACCCCCATCGCCAGGCTGAAAATCGCCAGGAACCGGATCGCCACCGTCGCACGACGTGTGATCTCCGAGACCGTCTGACGGATCAACGAGAGATCGATGATCGCCACGTTCGGGTATTTGCGCACCACGTCACGCTGCAGCGTCGCGCTGACGCGTTCATTCGCCGAACTCGCCAGGAATACGAACGTCTGCGGGGCGCTGGCCAGCGCCGACGGTTCGAAGACGGCGAAGAAGTTCGGCTCGAAGCGGCTCCAATTGACGCCGCGCACACTCGTCATGACCGTTTCGATGTTGATGCCCTGCACATCCCACGTGAGCTTATCGCCAAGCTTCACCTGCAGGTCGCCCGCAATCTCCTCCTCAAGCGAGACTTCGAGACGGCCGTCGGTGGCCGAGAACCATTCGCCCGTCATCAGACTTTCCGCGGGAAAGAGCGAATCGCGATACGTGGAACGGTATTCTCTGCGCAGTGCCCAGCTGGGTCGTGTCGTGTCCTGCTGCAGCGTTGTCACGTTGACGCCATTGATCGCGCTGAGCCGCATCGTCACGATCGGCGTGCGTTCGATCACCGGCGTGGTGCTGCCACGGACGATGGAGTCGACGCCGTTGGCCTGATCAGCCTGTACGTCGAACAGGATGAGGTTGCCGCGCGACTCTTCGTTGAGGCGCTGGAGGTTGCCTAACAAGTTCGATTGCACGAGGTACAGCGTGCTCAATAGAAATGCGCCAAAGCCCAGGCTCAGCACGACGGCGCGCGTCTGATTCGCCGGGCGGTAAAGGTTGGCGACGCCCTGCCGCACGACGTACGGCCATCCCGCTCTCACTAGCCGGCGCGCGAGCCACGACAGCGCTCCCGCGCTCGTCACGAGAACCGCGAGCACCAGCGCGATGGCGCCGCTTACGCCTAACGTGTCCTGCCAGGAATCCGAACGCGTGCCGGCCACGGCGATGACCGTGGCGGCCAGGAGCACGTTCACGCCGATGCGATACGGGTCGCGCCACGAGCGCCGGATCGGCAGCGGATCGACGTCGCGCCGGATGGCTTGCAGCGGCGACACGCGCCGCAGCGCAATGAGCGGGTGCATCGCGAACGCGAGCGCGATCCACAGGCCTAACGCCATCCCTTTGCCGATGGCCAGCCACTCGAGCTGCGGCGTCACGTCCACCGGCATGAAGCCGCCGATCGCCTTGGGGAGCAGGAACTGCACGCCCACGCCAAGAACGGCGCCACCGGTGGCGCCGAGCAGGCCCATGAGGGCGGCCTGCGCGCTGTACATCATCAACACTTGGGGCCCCGTGGCGCCGAGGCAGCGCAGCACAGCGACCGTATCGATCTTGCGCACGACCCACGCATGCACGCCGCTGGCGACGCCGATGCCCCCTAACAACAACGCGACGATGCCGACGATGCCCAGGAAGCTGGACAGCTCGTTGATGGAGTCGCTCATGCGCGATTCGCTCTGCGCGATCGTGCGCGCACGGAGCCGCTGTGCCCGGATGCGCTCCTGAACAGACGCGAGGGTCGGCGCGTCGCCCGGATTGCGCACGCGAACAAACACCTCACGATCGAGGCGGCTGCCAAAGACGAGCAGACCGGTCGCCTCGGCGAAGTCGCGACCGATGAGAACGCGCGGCCCAATCGCCGCGGCGATGTCGGGCTCGCCAGGGACCTTGCCTAACGTGCCTGCGATGAGGAACTTGGCGTAGCCGAGTTGCACGCTATCGCCGATGTTCGCGTTGATGGCGATGAGCAGCGTGGTGTCGACGAGCGCGACGCGTCCGGTGTGCAGGGTGTCCAGCCGCATCGGCGGTGACGTCGTCACGTCGCCGTACAGCGGCCAATTCTTGGTGACGGCGCGCACCTGCGAGAAGCGCGTCCCGCCGGACGCGGGCGCGAGGGCCATCGATCCGAAGCTCGTCACGCGCGCAATGGGGAAGCCCGCCGCGCCGAGCGAATCGAGCAGCGTGTCGACGGCGCCGGGGAAGGCGCGTCCCGACGATACGGCCAGATCGCCGCCTAACAAGGCCCTCGACTGTGACCGCACCGTGCGCTGCACGTTGGCCGCGTACGAGTCGATGGCGACGAGGGCCATGACGCCTAACGAAATGGCGGACATGTACAGCGCCAGTCGGCGGCGCGTGGAACGGCTCTCCCACCAGGAGACGCGTGCGAGCCGTAGCCACGTCGGTCGCGTGCCGCTCATGGCGTCGCTCCGTTGCCGCTCGTCTTGCGATCCTCCACCACCACGCCGTCACGCAAACGGATGAGGCGCCGCGCTCGCTCGGCGAGCGTCAGGTCGTGCGTAACAAGGACGATGGTCGAGCCGGCTTCGTGATTCAGTTCGTCGATCAGCGCGACGATCCTGGAGCCGGTCGTTCCATCGAGGTTGCCGGTGGGCTCGTCGGCGAAGAGGATGCGCGGCTTGTTGGCGAACGCGCGCGCAAGAGCCACGCGCTGCTGCTCGCCGCCGGAGA
>JBFMFA010000164.1:0-6805 GCA_040753195.1 Gemmatimonadota bacterium
TATGGCGTCGTCGCACCTGAATACGGCTGGGATGACTACAAGGACGTCGATGTGCGCGGCAAGACCCTCGTCATGCTCGTAAATGACCCCGCCATCCCGTCACCTAACGATTCAACCCAGCTCGACAGCGCCATGTTCCGTGGCAAGGCCATGACCTACTACGGCCGCTGGACGTACAAGTATGAAATTGCCAGTGAAAAAGGCGCGGCCGCGGCGATCATCATACACGAGACGGGACCCGCCGGGTATCCGTACGAAGTCGTGCAGGGGAGCTGGGGCCTGGAAAACGTGGACGTCAAACGCCCGGCCGGCACCGCGTACAACCGCGTCCAGGTCGAGGCGTGGGTAACGCTCGACAAGGCGAAAGACGTGCTCAAAGCGGGCGGTTTCGACTTCGACTCGCTCAAGCGCGCCGCGCTGAGCAAAGATTTCCGGCCCGTCGATCTCAAGGCCAAAGCGACGTTCCGCATAAAGAATAGCGTTAGGCAGCTTCAGTCGCGCAACGTGATCGCCAAACTCGAGGGATCCGACTCGACGCTGCGCAACGAATACATCGTGTACACGGCGCACTGGGACCATCTGGGTCGGGACACGACCCGCGCAGGTGATCAGATCTTCAACGGCGCGCTGGACAACGCCTCCGGCGTCGCGCAGATGCTGGAAATCGCCGAGGCCTTTAAGCAAATGACCCCGGCGCCAAAGCGCTCCATCCTCTTCCTCGCGGTGACCGCCGAGGAAAAGAACTTGTTAGGCGCGAAGTACTACGCCGAGAATCCGCTGCATCCGATCACACAGACCGTAGCGAACATCAACATCGACGGTGTGAACCAGTGGGGGAGCACATCCGACGTCACCGTCATCGGGCTCGGTAACTCCACCCTCGACGACGTCTTGCGAGAGGCCACAACTGCTGCTGGTCGTACCATCTCCCCCGACCCGGAGTCGGAGAAAGGGTACTTCTATAGATCGGACCACTTCGAGTTCGCCAAACAGGGCGTGCCGGCCCTTTACATCGATTCCGGCGTCGAGTACATCGGAAAGCCTGCCGGTTACGCACAACAGAAGCGCGACGAATACGTCACCAACGATTATCACAAGCCGAGCGATGACGTGAAGCCGGATTGGGATCTGTCGGGAGCCGTCGACGATGCTCGTCTCCTGACAGACGTGGGGTATCGCGTGGCGCAGGCGACCACGTGGCCGGATTGGAAACCCGGTGTCGAGTTCCGCCGCAAGACACAGCCTTAGTCTCGTTAGGCACAGGAGAGGCCATGCCCGCGTATCACAAGTCCGCTGCCCGATACCTCACCCTCATCGCCGTCGCCGCGGTCGTATCGGCACCGCTTTGCGCCGCCGCGCAAGAAAAGCCCTCGGACACGCTGCTTACCGTCAACCACTATCTCGACTACGAGACGGTGGGCGATGTGCAGATATCGCCCGACGGCACGCGCATCATCTATGCACGGCGGTATGTGAACAAGCAGCTCGATCGCTTCGAGTCGGCGCTGTGGATCATGAACGCCGACGGATCCGAGAATCGCTTCCTCACCAAGGGATCCAGTCCGAAGTGGTCTCCCGACGGGACGCGCATCGCGTTCACGAACGAAGGTGAGCCGCGCGGCACACAGATCTATGTGCGTTGGATGAACGCTGAAGGTGCCACGTCACAGATCACACGCGTCGAACACGATCCTGGGGACATCGGGTGGTCGCCGGACGGCAAGTGGATCGGGTTCGCCATGTTCACGCCCAAGCCTAACGTGTGGCAGATCGACATGCCCGCGCCGCCCACGGGCGCACAGTGGACAGCGGCGCCGCGTTATGTGAGCACGCTACATTACCGCGCCGATCGCCGTGGGTTTCTCGAAGCAGGGTACGTGCATCTGTTCGTTGTTCCCGCTGACGGCGGTACCGCGCGTCAACTCACCAAGGGTGACTGGAACGCGGGTTCCCGCTTTGACGGTCAGCCAGGTTCCGTGGGGTGGAGCTGGACGCCCGATGGCAAGTCGATCCTCTTCGATGGCCTGACGTCACCCGAAAGTGACAAGAACTATCGGGACTCGGACATCAACATCGTCGACGTTGCCAGTGGTCACATGCGCAAACTGTCGCAGACGCGCGGGACGTGGCTGCGCCCCGAGGTCTCGCCAGATGGCCAGTGGATCGCTTTCTCCGGATTCGCCTACACACCGCAGACATACAAAACCGGTGAGCTGTTCGTGATGCGGATCGATGGTAGCGGCATGAAGAAGATCTCCGGGAATCTCGATCGCGACGTCGGCGAGCTGACGTGGGCACCAGACAACAGTGGCGTGTATTTCAGCGCCGGCGATCGCGGCACGCTCAATGTGCACTTCGCGACGACGGCGGGAACCGTGCGGCAGGTCACGACCGGCCAGCACATGCTTTCGTTAGGCAGCATGTCGAAGGGCGGCGTTGTGGCGAGTGCGCTCACGTCGCCGCAAACACCTCCAGACGTCGTGCGTTGGGACCTGAAGACGCCGGCCAACATCACGCGCCTCACGCGCGTCAACGAAGACGTGCTCACGGGGAAAAAACTCGGTGCGTTCGAAGAGTTGTGGTATACCTCGACAAATGGGACGAAGGTGCAGGGCTGGGTTGTGAAACCCCCCAACTTCGACCCCGCGAAGAAGTATCCCATGATCATGGAGATTCACGGCGGGCCGCACGGGATGTACAACGTGGGGTTCAGCTACATGTACCAGAACTTCGCCGCGAATGGCTACGTGGTGTTGTACACGAATCCGCGCGGCTCGACCGGATACGGCACCGACTTCGGCAACGCGATCAACAAACGCTACCCCGGTGTGGACTACGACGATTTGATGGCCGGTGTCGATACGCTCGTTAGGCGCGGGTATGTCGACACGCAACGCATGTACGTCGGCGGCTGCAGCGGGGGCGGCGTCTTATCGAGCTGGGTCATCGGT
The DNA here is from genome assembly GCA_040753195.1 of Gemmatimonadota bacterium. Taxonomy (GTDB): domain Bacteria; phylum Gemmatimonadota; class Gemmatimonadetes; order Gemmatimonadales; family Gemmatimonadaceae; genus DASYRX01. The sequence goes on from JBFMFA010000164.1 coordinate 2,952, forward strand.
CACACCAATCGATTCGCCGCGGCGGCCGTGCGCTGTCCTGTGATGAACTGGATCTCCTTCGCCGGCAACTCCGACGTGCCGTACTTCAGCCACGCCTGGTTCGAAAAGCCGTTCTGGGAAGATGCGAAGCCGTGGCTCGAGCAGTCGCCGCTCATGTACGTCGGCAACGTCACAACGCCAACGGTGATCATGACGGGCGAGCTCGATCTGCGCACTCCGATGGCGCAGAGCGAGGAGTATTACATGGCGCTCAAGATGCGCGGTGTCCCGACCGCGCTGCTGCGTTTCCAGAATGAATTCCATGGCACGAGCTCGCGTCCGAGCAATTTCATGCGCACGCAGCTGTACATGATGAGTTGGTACCAGAAGCATAAGAGAGATGCGGCGGCCATGTGAGCGCAGCGCAGGCCTAAGGTCGAAGGTCTAGGGAAGGCCTTTCCTTAGACCTTCGGCCTTAGACCTTAGACCTTAGACCTTAGACCTTAGACCTACCGCAATTCATGGCGGAATTAAAGACGAAAGCAACATCCGCCAGCGTCGACAAATTCCTCGCCGGCGTGAAGGACAAGCAGCGGCGCGGCGACTGCCTAACGGTCGTCAAACTGATGCAACAGGCGACCAGATCGCCGCCAAAGATGTGGGGACCGAGCATTGTCGGTTTCGGCGACTACACCTACCGCTACGAAAACGGCCGCGAACTGCAGTGGTTCCTCGTCGGCTTTTCACCGCGCAAGGAAGCCCTCACGCTCTACCTCATGCCCGGATCCGACGCGTTCAGCACGGCACTCAAGAACCTCGGAAAGCACAAAACCGGGAAAGCCTGCCTGTACGTCAAGAGTCTTGCAGACGTGAACGAGCGCGCGCTCAAAACGTTGATCGCCGAATCGGTGAAGCGTTCAAAGGGGATCGCGAAGGAACGCGCTGCCGCCGCAAAAGCGCGCTAGCTGCACGCGAGCTGTCATTCCAATTCATCAATCGACCGCGGCCAGTCCTGCTTGAGCAGGCGCGACAACGCGCGGTCGGCCAGCAACTTCCCGCCCGTCTGACAGCGCGCGCAGTAATTGGTTTCGTTGTCCGCATAACGAATGCGCTGTACCGGTGTGCCGCACACGGGACACGGCTTCCCGAAGCGGCCGTGCACCGCCATCCCTTCGCGAAACGCGGTCACCGTTTCCGGAAAGCCGCTTCCCACTTCATCACGCAAGCGATCGATCCACTCGGTGAGCGTCGATCGCGTGGCGTCCAACAGCCGTGCGATCTCTTCATCCGTTAGGCGCGACGTCAGCGTCATCGGCGACATCCTGGCGCGATGCAGAATCTCATCGGAATACGCATTGCCGATCCCGTCAAAGAAGCGCGGATCAGTGAGGGAGCGTTTGAGCGTGTGATTCTCGCGCCGCAGCTGCGCGGCGAATTCGTCGCGAGTTGCGACAAATACGTCCAGCCCACCGCGATCCATCGACCGCACCGCGTCCATTCCACGCACCAGGTGCAGTGAGGCGCGGCGTTTGGAGCCCGCTTCGGTGAGATACAACGTTCCGTGAGGAAACTCGAAAGCGGCTTGCGCCAGCTTACCGCCCAGCTTTTTTCCGGGCTCGCGCCATCTGAGCCTGCCGGCGATCATCAAGTGAATCACCACGTGCACGTCGCCGTCGACGCTTAACACAATCCGCTTCCCGACGCGCGACGCGGCGATGAGTCTGCGCCCTTCGACTGCGCTCAATGGCGGATCCACGGAGCGCAGGACAAACGGGTTGATCGCCCGAGCGCGTTCGACGGTGTGGCCAACAGCGAAACGCTCGAGTCCTTCGATGTAGACGGTGACGTCCGGTAGCTCCGGCATGCCGAGCCGAATGTAGTGCCGGTTTTCGTGCCTTGCTCCGCAGGGGCGCTGCGCGTGATGTTCCGCCGCACGTTATGCGCGGCCGCGATCCCGAACGACTCCCGATCGATGACGCGATCCCGCGTCTTCAGCAAGCACTGCGTTCAGGAACGAGTGCTGTCCTCGTGGCACCGCCCGGAGCGGGGAAGACGACGCGCGTCCCGATTGCCCTGCTCGAGGAGCCTTGGCTCGCGGGCTCGCGGATCCTGATGCTGGAGCCTCGACGCCTCGCGGCGCGCGCTGCCGCGCACTACATGGCACAGCTGTTAGGCGAACGCGTCGGCGAGACGGTCGGATATCGCGTGCGCATGGACTCTCGCGTCGGACCCCGCACTCGCGTCGAGGTAATCACCGAAGGCGTGCTAACGCGTATGCTCGCGGATGATCCCACGCTCGAGGGCGTGCAGCTTGTGATCTTCGACGAGTTTCACGAACGCAGCCTCCACGCCGACGTTGGTCTGGCATTGACGCTCCGTTCCCGCGAGCTCCTGCGCGATGATCTGCGCCTGCTCGTGATGTCCGCGACGCTCGACGTGCGTCGCGTTTGTGCCTTGTTAGGCGATCCGCCTCAAGTCGTGAGTGAAGGGAAGCTGCATCCGGTCGCAACGCATTATATGCCACCACGGAATCAGGCGGCGCGTGAAATGGCCGTTGTGGCCGCCGTAGAACGAGCCCTCCGCGATGACCCCGGTGACGTGTTGGTCTTCCTTCCAGGCGCGAGCGAGATCAAGCGCGTGGAGCTTCTTCTGAATGAGCGCGCGCTGCCCACCGGCACCTACGTCGCCCCGTTGCATGGGGCGCTCGCATTGGATGACCAGGATCGCGCCATCCAGCCGAGCCCGTTGGGTATGCGCAAGGTTGTTCTCGCAACGACAATCGCTCAGACGAGCCTAACGATCGACGGCGTACGCGTCGTCATCGACGGTGGCCTGACGCGCATCCCGCGCTACTCCATACGGAGCGGCATGACGCGCCTCGAAACGGTGCCGGTTTCACGCGCCGCCGCGGATCAGCGCCGCGGCCGGGCTGGGCGCATCGCGCCTGGTGTGTGTTACCGCTTGTGGGATGAGGCACAGAACGGCGTCCTGCGCGAGCATGACATCCCGGAGATCCTCGAAGCCGACCTCACGTCGCTGGTGCTGGACCTCGCGGCCGCCGGCGTGCACGATGTGAACGAACTGCGCTGGCTCGACCCGCCGCCCGCGGGTGCCGTTGCCCAGGCCCGCGAGCTGCTCTGCGAGCTGGAAGCGACGGACGCGTCCGGCACGATTACACCGCACGGCGCCTCGATATCCGCGTTAGGCACTCATCCCCGAATGGCACATATGCTCCATCGCGCGCGCGATCTTGAGCACGGTGATGTGGCCGCCGATATCGCCGCCATCCTCGAGGAGCGCGACTTCATCGTCGGTGCGCCGGTCGATCGGGATCCCGACGTCAGGACCCGGATCGGCCTCCTTCGCGGCGAACGATCCGCGCACGCGGTCGATCGTGCCGCGCTACAGCGCACGCGCTCCACGGCACAGCGGTGGCACGAACGCGTGGCGGCGCGCTCCGGAACCGGCTCGCTCGACGCGGTCGGCAAAACGCTCGCTTTTGCCTATCCAGACCGTATTGCGCAACGCCGCCCCGGGCCGACGCCGCGATACGTGCTGCGCAACGGCGTCGGCGCGGTTCTTCCTCCAGGGAGTCAGCTGCATAACGAGGAGTTCCTTGTTGTCGCGCAGCTGGATGGCCGCTTGCCGGAAAGTCTCATCCTGCTCGCGGCGCCAATTGCGCGCGAAGATATCGAGCGAGAGTTCGCGGATCAGATCGTGCGACGCGATTCCGTTTCATGGAGCGATACGGCGCAGGCGGTGCTCGCGCGTCGCAAGCGCACCCTGGGCTCGATCACTCTCTCGGACGATCCGCTCGCCGAGCCGAACGCCGTTGAGGTACAGCATGTCGTTCGCGATGCGATCGCCGCGAGCAA
>JBFMFA010000165.1:0-6801 GCA_040753195.1 Gemmatimonadota bacterium
CGGGCGAGTTCCGCCACGTCATCGAGAAGCTCAGGCGGATGAAAGGGGTCGTCCTTCGCGCTGAGCAGGAGTGTCGGCACACGGATGTCACGAAGGATGCTGATGCTGCTGCATCGCTCGTAGTAGTCATTGGCGTCGCGGAACCCGTGCACGACGGATGTGAACGCGTCGTCGAATTCAAAGAACGTGCGCGCTTTTGCGACCGCGTCAGCGGACGCAATGCCAGGGAACTGAGCCGTCTTTGACAGAGCTTTTTTCCGCAGTTTACGTACGAAGTGCCACTGATATGCGCGCGAGGCTCCCTGCTGAAGGTGCGCACACGAGCGCGCCAGATCGAATGGCGTTGATATGGCCACCGCAGCCGTCAGTCGATGGGATTCCGTATCGCTGAGAGTTGCCAGGAGGCGCAGCATCACGTTGGCGCCGAGCGAGACGCCTACGAGGGCAAGAGGGGAGTTTCCCGCCGTCGCGAAGAGCTGCCGCAGGACGAAAGCAGGGTCGCTGATTTCACCGGAGTGATAGGTGCGCGGCGCACGATTCAAGCGACCATCGCATGTGCGAAATAAAAGAAGGTCAACGCCCCACCCGCGAGCGGCCGCTTCAGAGAAGAAGCCGCGTACATAGTGCGAATCTGCGGTACCCTCCAGCCCGTGAAGAAACAGTACCCGAGGCAGCGTCGGCGACTTTGCCGGCAGGGCGATGATTGTCAGTTCGTCGCCATCATCGGTCTGGAGCCTGGTCGTTCGGACGTGAGGTAACCGTGTACGGCGGACCCATTTCCCCCAAACTGTCTGGAGGTGCGGTCCTGGCAACCACCAGGCGGGAGTAAAGGAGTGCTCTGACATACGCGTAGATTGGGAGCACGCACGCCGGTCAGGGAGGACCGACTTGTACGAGGCCCTGTGGAAAGAGTAGCAGAAGTTCAAGTGTTCGGGATACGAAAGAGCGCGGATACGCGAAAGGCACTGCGCTTTTTCTCAGAACGACGCATCAAGATCCACTTTGTGGATCTCGCGGAACGTGCCGCGTCGCGCGGCGAGCTGAACCGGTTTGCGTCCAAGTTTGGAGTGGATGCGCTCATCGACCGGGAATCGGCGCGTTTCCGCGACCTTGGATTGACCCATGCCCGCATGAGTAATGAGGCATGGCTGAACCGCCTGGCTGACGAACCGATGCTATTACGGATGCCCCTGGTACGAGGCGGACATCGCCTAACGATTGGCCTTGACGAAGCCGCCTGGCGGGAGTGGGCTGGACGATGAGCTTCGATCCAACGGTGTGGGCGTGGGGTGGGTTCATCGCATTCATCCTGTTCATGCTCGCCCTGGACCTGGGCGTGCTCAATCGACGCGCGCACGTGGTGTCGATTCGCGAGGCGATGACATTCACGATCGCGTGCATCGTGCTCGCGATTGGCTTCAGCGTGTTCCTCTTTTTCGCATACAATCGCAACATGGCCGATTTGGGCCTAACGATTGATGCAATCGATGGCGTACGAAACGACGGGCGGCTCGCGTGGGTCAAGTTCATCACCGGGTACTTGATCGAGTTGTCGCTCAGCGCCGACAACGTGTTTGTCATGGCGGTGCTCTTCTCGTACCTGCGTGTGCCGCAGGAGCTTCAACATCGCGTTCTGTTTTGGGGCATTCTCGGCGCGCTAATCATGCGCGGCGTGATGATCATCGCCGGCGCATCGCTGGTCTCTCGCTATCATTGGGTGTTGTACGTCTTCGGCGCATTCCTGATCGTCACCGCGGTGCGACTGTTTATGGCGAAGGACGGCGAAGAAAACGCGCCGACGCACCCGGCGGTTCTCCGACTGATTCAGCGGTTCATGCCCGTGACGACGGCGTACCATGGGTCACGCTTTCTTGTGCGCATCGATGGTCGGCTGTTTTTGACACCGCTGGCTGTGGCACTCGTTTTCATCGAGACAACCGACCTCGTATTCGCGGTCGACTCGATACCAGCCATTTTCGCGATTACCGCGGATCCGTTCATCATCTTCACGAGTAACGTGTTCGCGATTCTGGGACTGCGTTCACTGTACTTCGCACTTGCCGGTGCGATCGAGAAGTTCCGGTATCTGCGAGCGTCGTTGGCGATCATTCTCGCCATCGTCGGCATCAAGATGTTGACGGCCGATTTCCTGAAAGGGTGGTTGGGGCCGAGCGCCAACTTCTATCTACTGGGTCTTGTCGCGGCGATCTTGGCGGGCGGTATCATTGCGTCGCTCATGAATCCCGTGGAGATCGTCTCCGAGAGCCAGCCGAAACAACGCTCGTTAGGCGAAACGGAGACTGGCTAAAATTCGCCGACGAACATGATCTCGGGCTCGAGGTGGTAGCCGAGCCTGCCGGCGACGACTTCCTGCGCGTGAGCGATGATCGCGCGGACGTCGGCTGCTGTCGCACGACCAAGATTCACGATGATGTTGGCGTGGATGTGCGAAATCTGTGCACCTCCCACACGATACCCTTTGAGTCCGCATTGATCGATGAGTCGACCGGCGCCAACTCCCTCGATCTTCTTGAATATGGAACCCGCGCTGGGATGAATCGCGAGCCACGGGTGACGGGCGCCGCGCCAGCTGAGATTCTCCTGCATGACGCGATGCATCGTGTTCGACTCCGCGCGCGACAGTTGCAGCGTCGCGGCCAGCGCGATGTCTCCACTGTAGTGAAGGATGCTGGTATCGTAGCCGAACTTCATCTCGTCGCGGCTCACAGTGCGTCGCTCGTTATGCGGTCCAAGCAGCTCGACCGAAGCCACGACTTCTTCCAGAAACATCGTACGTTCTCGGTCGGGCGCCGGCGAAAGGAAATGCAGGTTTTGCCAGAGCGCGCCGCCAAGTGTGCTGGGAATGCCGACAAAATGCTCGAGTCCGGACAGGCCGCGCTCGACGGTTGCGACAATCAGTTCATGGATGATCGCGCCGCTTTCTGCCCAGAGCCTCGTGTCATCCAGAAAGCGCATGCCACGCGCGAGGTTGCGCACAACGACACCGCGGAAGCCACGGTCGGCGACGAGAATGTTGGCTCCCGTGCCGAGCACGAAGTAGGGAACCCCGATCCGGCGGGCGAGTACGACGGCGTTTGCGAGGTCGTCGGCCGTCGCCGCATCGTACAGGAGGTCGGCGGCGCCACCGATCTGGAACGTCGTGTACGGAGCGAGCGGCGCATTGCTCTGGAGCCTGGCGACATTCAACTCACTCGCGGCTCGCTGCGCGTACTCGTTAAGCAGTTCACTCACGTGAGGCATCAGCAGTGAAAGAAATAGTGCACCGGACAACGGCGCCAGCGCGCCTGGCGCTCGCGCTTCTCGGATTGGCTGCCGCGCAACCCGCGTTCGCGCAACGCGCGGAGCTGGAGAAGTTCATCCATCAGCGCGTGCTGCCGAACGGGCTCGAAGTGATCGTCGTAGAGAACCATGGAGTGCCGCTAACGACGATCGAGTTCAACGTGAAGAACGGGTCGTTCACGCAGCCGCCGGGTTACGAAGGCCTGGCACACATGTACGAGCATATGTTCTTCCGCGCGAACGATCAGCTCCCACTGCCCGACCAGTTTATCGAGCGCGCCTCGCGGTTGGGCGCCGTGTTCAATGGGACGACGCAGGAGGAGCGCGTCAACTACTACATGACATTGCCCGCCGACTCCCTGGAGGGCGGATTGCGTTTGATGGCGTCGGCGCTGCGCAGCCCGAAGTTCCTGCGCGAAGAACTGGAACGCGAACGCGAGGTCGTGCTTGGCGAATACGACCGGCATCAATCGAATCCGTTCTTCGAAATGCAGGAGGAACTCGGCAAGCGTTTGTATCCGGGTCAGTGGAGCCGCAAGAACATCACGGGCGAGCGATCGGTTCTGCAGACTGTCACGCCGGAGCGTATGCGCGAGATTCAGCGCAAGTACTATGTGCCTAACAACACCGCTCTGATCGTGACTGGAGCCGTCACGGCCTCACGGGTGTTTCAACTCGCCGAGCAGATTCTCGGGAACTGGGCCCGCGGCGGCGATCCGTTCAAGACGGATCCAATTCCGCCGATACCTGCACTGACCGGCAGCGACGCGGTGATCGTGGAGGAGAGTGTAAGTGCGGTGACGGTGCTGATTCAGTGGCAGGGACCGAGCGTCGGGAAGGACCCAGCGGCAACGTATGCTGCCGACGTGTTCAGCGATGTGTTGAACACGCCTACCTCGAAGCTGCAGCAGCGCCTGGTGGACACCGGTCTCTGGCACGGCATCAACGTCAACTATTACACGCTGGATCAGGTCGGACCGATCACGATTTCGGGTCAGACGTCGCCTAACCAGTTGCGGCGAGCGCTCACCGCGCTCGAACGTGAGATCGCCCAGCTGGGCGACTCCGGGTACATCACGCAAGAAGAGCTCGTGGCCACGAAGGCAGAGCGCTCCGTGTCGACGGCCTTCGGGCTGGACCGCGCTTCGGATTTCGCGCACACCTTGGGGTTTTGGTGGAGCGTTGCGGGGCTCGAGTATTATCTGGGTTATGTGGACAACATGGCGAAGCAAACACTGGCCGATCTGCGCGCGTATGCGCGGAAATACATCGTTGGGAAGCATCGGGTCGTCGGCGTGCTTATCGACCCGAGCGCCCGGGGTAGCATCAACCTGACGAAGGATCAGCTTCTTCCGCGAGTGATTCCGTGATGGTACTGCGCGTCTTCGGCGTGTCGAGCCTGGCGCTCGCGGCGGCGTTCTCCTGGGCCGTCACTGCAGCGCGCCATGCCGATCAATCGACGGTGGCGTATGACGTCGATGGCATCCGAGTTATTCAGCGCGTCGACACCACGAGCGAAATCGTGGTTGCGAACCTGTACTTGTTAGGCGGGACGCGCCAGTTATCCGAATCGACCGCCGGCATCGAGCCGTTCCTGCTGGAGGCCAGCGGACGCGGGACGCGCCGCTATCCGCGAGAGCGGCTGCGCCGGCAGATGGCGCGACTCGGCACATCCATCGCGATCGACGCAGAGGAAGATTGGACGTCAATCGGTATTCGTGCCACGCGTGCGACCTTCGACTCCACGTGGGCCGTATTTGCAGATCGCGTCATGGAACCGGCACTGGATACTGCCGATGTCGAGCTTGTGCGCGCTCAGCTGTTGTCCGCCGTATCGCAGCGCCGAGACGATGCCGATGCGTTGTTGGAGTTTCTGGCCGACAGCTTTGCGTTTGCTGGCCATCCCTACGCGCTCTCGCCGGTGGGAAGCGAGCGATCGCTGGCGAGCATCAGCGTGGCTGATTTGCGAAGCTACCACCGCGAGCAGTTGGTCAAGTCGCGAATGCTTCTCGTTGTCGTCGGGAACACGCACCAGTCGACGATCGAACGGCTCGTGAGGAGTACGCTCGCGAGACTTCCTGCCGGCGAGTATCGGTGGACGCTACCGGATACGTTGCCGCGCCTAACGCCATCAGCGCAGGTGCTGCATCGGGCGCTGCCCACCAACTATATCCTCGGCTACTACCGGGGCCCGGCGGCCGGGAGCAAGGACTATCGCGCACTGCGTGTGGCGACGGCTGTGCTGAGCGGCCAGTTCTTCACGGAGATTCGATCACGCCGCAATCTGACGTATGCCGTCGAAGCCTCCTTTAAAGAGCGCGCCATGGGGGCCGGCGGATTGTACGTCACGACGGTGAGTCCCGAGCGCACCCTGGAGATCATGCGGCAGGAACTGCTCGCGCTGCGCGCGTCGCACGTGAGCGAAGAAGGTCTCGAGCGGCTCGTGCAACAGTTCATCACGGAGTATTTCCTGGACAACGAGACCGCAAGCGCGCAGGCGGATTTTCTCGCCCGGGCGGAGTTGTTTGCAGGCGACTATCGAACCGCGGCAAACTTCGCTGAGGATTTGCGAAGCCTAACGCCTGCCGACGTACGCACGGCGGCGGAGCGCTACATGCGGGATGTCCGCTTCGTGTTCATCGGAGATTCGACCAAAGCGCCGCGCCGGTTGTTGGAGCGATTCTAGGCTAGTCGCACAAGAGGCGCCGGACCTCGACCGCAAGAGCGGCGTTGGTCGCGATGGCGTCGCCGCCAAACGCGGCGCGCCCATGCCAACCGCTGATGACCCCGCCGGCTTCGCTGACAATGGGGACGAGTGGAGCATAGTCCCAAATGCTGAGGCGATTGTCCACCATGACCTCGGCGCGTCCTGTCGCAACCATCAGGTAACCGTAGCAGTCGCCCCACGTGCGCGCGAGCGCGACGCGGTGCGCGAGATCGTTCCAGCGCTGCTGACGCCGGGGTCGATCCGAGAAACGATCATCCGTCGTTAGGATCGTCGCCTGTTCCAAGGTTGCCACTGGAGAAACGCTGCAACGTTGGCCGTTGAACCAGCACCCCTGATCGCGTGCAGCGACGACGATTTCATCGAGTGCGGGACAGAACACGGCGCCGGCGAGGACGTCATCGCCATGCAGCACGCCGATCATGGTCCCCCAGAACGGCACACCACGCACGAAGGACTTGGTGCCATCGATAGGATCGATGACCCAGCGCCGCTGAGCGTTAGGCGGTCCGCTGGCGCCCCCTTCTTCCCCGACGACGGCGTCATCGGGGAAATGTTCGGCGATCCATGTACGAGCCACAGATTCGGCGGCCCGGTCCGCAATGGTGACCGGGCTCCCGTCGTGTTTGGTTTCGACGGCGATGTCGGCACGGTAGTAGCGGAGAGCGACTTGTCCGGTCAGCCGCGCGACCTCGGTGACGGGTTCCAGCCAGTTCATATAGAGGCGTCTCTGGGGGAGCGGGGTTGGCAGGACCCAACTTTGTGAATAAATTCAC
>JBFMFA010000166.1:0-6760 GCA_040753195.1 Gemmatimonadota bacterium
CGCCGTGGAACGCGCGAAGCCAAAACCGGGAACGGGAGCCGACGGTGTTCATGTCGTGCCTCCTGGCGGCGAACAGGCATTCATGCGCACCTGCACGCTGGCGGAGCTTCCCTTTGTCGGTCCGAAGTTTCAGGAGCGCCTAACCAAGCTCCGCATGACGACCGTGCCCGACGTGCTCGCACACGATCTTGTCGGGCTGCGCCGACTGATCGGCGAGACTTCAGCGAATTGGCTGTGGGATCGCGCGCACGGTATCGACAATTCCGACGTCGAATCCGAACGTGGAGAGCAAAAGAGCATGAGTCGCGACGAGACGTTCTCGCGAGACCTGCATGACGATAAAGATCTGCGGCGCGAACTTCTTGCGCTTGTCACGCGCGCCGCGTCGGATCTGCGCAACGACGGGCTTGCCGCGCGCACAATCACCGTGCGCATTCGCGACCGCGATTTTCGCACGCGCTCCAAGCGACGCACAGTCCCTGAGCCTGTAGTCTCCGATCGGGTGATCATGGGGATCGCGAGCGAGCTGCTCGCCAGCTTACGCGCCGCGCGACGGGTACCGGCGCGCTTGTTAGGCGTGGCGCTCTCGTCACTGGCGGAGGATCCCAAATTGGATCAGCTAGGTCTCTTCAAACGCAGCAAAGACCCGCTGGCGGAGACCGACCGAGATCGCACCGTGGCACGCACCATCGACCGCGTGCGCGAGAAGTTCGGTCCCAAAGGGATACTACCGGGGTCGTTGAGCCGGCCGTAGGCCGCCCGTGCTCGTTAGGTGGCTCGTGGCGGGCCGTCTCTAATCTTCCCAAACCCAGCAGTTTTGTTCTAGTAGCCGTCGGGAGGCGGCGTCCCGTGTAACGCCGGGCGCGGCGCGTTCGTCGATACGTGGATTTTCCCTCATTTCCAGTGCACAAGACGCCATGGGAGCGAAGGATGTTCACGAGCGGCAACATGTACGACGCGTTCAGGAAGGTGGAAACCGAGGAGGAAAAAGCGACGCCAGCGCCCGCTGCGGCGCCATCAGCACCTGCCTCCGCGACACCCGCGGCATCCCCTAAGGGAGCCACTGAGCTGGGACCTGAAGACGGCAACGCTAAAGTGGTCGTGCCGCCAGTCCTGCGATGCTCTGATTGTCGGATGACGCTGTACAAAACGTATTTCGCAATGGCGGGGAGACCTGTATGCGCGAAATGCCGTACGCCGTACGCGAAGGCCATCGCGCGGGGCCGCGGATCCGAAGCAACGAAACGCGCGGTGCTCTGGGGGCTGGGCGCAGCGTTCGGTTGCGCCCTCGTCTTTGCCGGCGTGTCGATGACGATGCCGTTTCTGCGTCATCTGTTGTCGATCGGCATCGCATTCGCCGTCGCAAAAGCAGTCATGGCCGCGACTGGAAACATGGGTGGCCGGCTGCAGCAGTACCTAACGGTTGGCTTCACATATGGGGCGATCGGGATAGGGAGCGCTCTTCCCGTGGCATGCGCGCTGGACGATGACTCCGTGCATCGCGCGGTCGCTCAACAACGCTCCAACGACTCGGTCATGGCTGGTACCGTCATCGGGTCATCCACGGAACTGATCGGGGAGCCCGACAAGGGCGCCGACGTCGTTCTGGGTGCCAGACAGCAGATCGGAGAGATGGCCGACGCCTTGGAGAAGCAGGTGAACGCGCGGCGGGCGCTGGCCGCGATTCACGTGGGCATGACGCCCGATCAGAAACACGCCCAGCAACTTGTCGCCGAGGGCGGCAGCACGGTCGTGTTGGGGCTCCTGTTGACCGTGGTGTTCGCGCCGTTCGTGGGCCTTTTGACATACGGCATTTATTCAGCAGGCATCGGGTTGCTTCTCCTGGTCGTCTCGCTCTTCAAGGCATGGCGTTGGACCGAAATGAAGGACGTGATCGAGTTGAGTGGCCCGCATCGAGTGGGTGAAGGCCCGATCCCAGCGCTATACTAGGCGACGAAGCCTAACGAGCAATCGGGCGCCATGGTGGTGCCCGAATTCAGCCGCGTGCATTCGCACGCGGCTCAGCGACGCACGCTGCAGCGGCGTTAATTCACGTCTGGCCCCCTTCGAGCGCGCGAGGCAGTTTTCTGGTGCCTCGTCGTGTATGGCGGGCGCCACGTTTCTGCCGACACTCCAGCAGCGAACCCCAATGAAAAAGCTCGCGATCGTACTGTTCGTAGCCGGTTGCTCGACCGGCGGATCTCAGGGGACGAACGGCGAAGAAGTCGCCCGGTGGGAAGGCATTGCACGCAACGTCAGCATCGTGCGCGACGATTGGGGGATTCCGCACATCCACGGTAAAACGGACGCCGACGCCGTCTTCGGGCTCATGTACGCACAGGCGGAAGACGACTTCAATCGGGTGGAAACGAATTTCATCAACTCGCAGGGGCGTTTGGCGGAAGCAGAGGGCGAAAGCGCCATCTTTCGCGATCTGCGCATGAAGCTGTTCATCGATCCGGACAGCATGAAAGCGAAGTTCGAAACGAGCCCGGACTGGCTCAAGACGCTCATGATCGCATGGGCGGACGGGCTCAATTATTACCTGCACACGCATCCTGACGTGCAACCGCGCGTCATCACGCGCTTCGAACCGTGGATGGCGCTCACGTTCAGCGAAGGGAGCATTGGCGGCGACATCGAACGCGTGTCCATCCCCAATCTGCGTGCGTTTTACGGTCGCGATACCACGCGCCGCCTCGCCGAAGCACCGTTAGGCTTGGCCGGGTACGAAGAGCCGAGCGGCTCCAATGGCATCGCGATCGCGCCGGCGAACACGGTCAACAAAAGGGCACTGCTCCTGATCAATCCGCATACCTCGTTCTTCTTCCGCGCGGAAGTGCACGTGTCGAGTGACGAGGGGCTGAACGCCTACGGCGCCGTGACATGGGGACAGTTGTTCGTCTACCAGGGCTTCAATGAGCGCGCCGGTTGGATGCACACGTCCAGCAGCGTCGACAACATCGACGAATACGCCGAGACCATTGTGCGTCGCGTCGACTCGGTGTTCTACAAGCACGGCCAGGAAGAACGGCCCGTCACGTCGCAACAGATCGTCGTCCCGTACAAGGACAGCACTGGCACTATACAGCAGCGCGCGTTCACGGTCTATCGCACGCATCACGGGCCGATCGTGAAGGAACAGGACGGCAAGTGGATCAGCGTTAGGCTCATGCAGGAGCCCGTCAAGGCGCTCACGCAGTCGTATACGCGGACAAAAGCGCGCGACTTGAAAGCCTTCCGCGAGTCGATGGAGCTGCATACCAACTCGTCGAATAACACGCTTTATGCGAACGCCGACGGCGACATCGCGTATTGGCACGCGAACTTCGTCCCCAAGCGGGACATGGCGTTCGACTGGAGCCGTCCGGTCGACGGCAGCAATCCACGCACCGAGTGGGGAGAGGTGCACTCCATCGACGAGAGTCCGAACGTCTTCAACCCGCCTAACGGGTGGGTGTACAACACCAACAACTACCCATACTCGGCGGCGGGACCGAACAGTCCGAAACAGAAGGACTATCCCATCTACATGGACCGAGGCAGCGAGAATGCGCGCGGCATTCACGCCATCCGCGTATTGCAGGATCGTACGGACTTCACTGTCGACAAACTCGTCGAGGCGGCCTACGACAGCTACCTAACGGCGTTTACCGATCAGATCCCGCTCCTGCTCGCCGACTACGACAGGCTCTCCGCGTCGAATCCACTGAAAGCGAAGCTGGCCGAGCAGATCGAGCTGTTGCGCGCGTGGGATCTGCGCTGGTCGGAAAGCTCGATCCCGACGTCGCTCGCGATTTTCTGGTCTGACACGCTGCAATCGTCAGTGGCAGCCGCGGCTACCCGCGCGCGGATGTCGTCCACCGACTACCTCCTCAAACGAGCCTCGCCGCAGGAACGTCTTCAGGCGCTCGACGCGGCGTCGAACAAGCTGGCCGCAGATTTCGGCACATGGAAGACCCCGTGGGGCGAGATCAATCGGTTCCAGCGCCTAACGGGTGATATCGTGCAGCCGTTCAACGATTCCGGTCCGAGCATTCCGGTGGGATTCACGTCCGCTCGCTGGGGGTCGCTGGCGTCGTTTGGGGCGCGCGCGTATCCGGGAACAAAGAAATGGTACGGCACCAGCGGCAACAGCTTCGTCGCGGTTGTTGAGTTTGGAGATAGCGTGCGAGCCCGCGCTGTCACAGCCGGCGGCGAAAGTGGTGATCCAAAATCGCCGCATTTCAACGACCAGGCGACGCGTTACGCCACAGGCGATTTGCGCGAAGTCTATTTCTATCCTTCGCAGCTCAAAGGTCATACCAAGCGCGAATATCGCCCGGGTCAGTGAGCGATTTTGCCACTTTGGGGTCTGACCCCCGTGACGTGAGGGGAACCGCATGTACCGTTTCTTTGCGCGACTTCTCAGTGTGAGCGCCGTGACGTTTCTGTCTGGCCTGCGACCGGCGGACGGCCAGACCACGCGCACACCGTCGATGGCGGGGCGCTCCACGGTGTACGCGCCTAACGGCGTGATCGCGACCAGTCAGCCGCTCGCCACGGCGGCCGGTTTGCGTGTGCTGCAGAATGGCGGCAATGCGATCGATGCCGCGGTGACCGCGGCGATCGTGCTCAACGTCGTCGAGCCGATGATGACGGGAATCGGCGGAGATCTGTTCGCGATCATCTGGTCGGCACGAGAGAACAAGCTCGTTGGTCTCAATGGCAGCGGCCGGTCCGGGTCCTTGCTGACTCGTCAGGCGCTCGTGCAGCGTGGCCACAAGAACATGCCATCGTCAGGCGCCGAGTCGATCACCGTGCCGGGCGCGCTCGCGGGCTGGAATGACCTGCTCGCGAAGTACGGGACCATCACCTTGGCGCAGGCGTTCGAGCCGGCCATCGAGCTGGCCGAACAGGGCTTTCCGTTGACGCCGGTGATCGCGCGCGACTGGCTCGAAACGGGCGACGTGCTCAAGTCCGACGAGGGCGGCCGCGCGCTCTACCTCAAGAAGGACGGCACATTCCCGAAGGCTGGAGACTGGCTCACGAACACCGACCTGGCGGCGAGCTTCCGTCGTATCGCCAAAGAAGGGACCGGCGTCTTCTACGGTGGAGCACTCGGCGACAGGATCGCGACGCACGTGCGCTCGTTAGGCGGATACCTAACAACCGAGGATCTGCGCGATCACAAGTCCGAGTGGATCACGCCGATGTCGGTTGCGTTCAAAGGCCATCGGTTGTATGAGCTGCCGCCGAATGGGCAGGGAATTGCGGCGCTGGAGATGCTCCGAATCCTCGAGCCGTTTGATCTCCGGGCTCTCGGTCACAATTCCGCCGAATACCTGCACCTGCTCATCGAGGCCAAGAAACTTGCGTTCGCCGATCTGGAGCGCTTCGTGGGCGATCCGGCCGCGATGAAGACGCCGGCCGAACACCTGCTCAGCGACGACTTTGTTGCGCAGCGACGCGCAAGCATCGACAGGAACCGCGCGGCGTCGCGCGCAGAGCCGGGGCCCGCAATGACCTCGAGCGAGACGATCTATCTCACGGCGGCCGATAAACACGGCAACATGATCTCGTTCATCAACAGTCTCGCCAGCGGTTTCGGCTCCGGCGTGATCGTCCCGGGCACCGGCATCGCGCTGCAGAACCGCGGCGCAGGCTTTACGATGACGGAGGGGCTGCCTAACACCGTAGGGCCGCGTAAACGCCCCTTCCACACGATCATCCCCGCGTTCGTCACCAAGACGGAGAATGGGCGCGAGGTGCCATGGATGAGCTACGGCGTCATGGGCGGAGCAATGCAGCCGCAGGGGCACGTGCAGGTGCTGCTGAATCTGCTGGTGTTCGGGACGGACGTTCAGGGAGCCGTGGACGCGGCTCGGTTCAGACACCTAACGGCGAATCGCGTCGCGCTGGAAGGGCCAATCGCGGCGGACGTGAAACAGCGCCTAACAGCAATGGGACACGCGGTTGTCGACTTGCCGTCTGGGTCCGCCGGCGGCGCTCAGGCGATCATCAAGCTCGCTCGCGGATACGCGGCCGGGTCGGATCCGCGTAAAGACGGGATGGCGGCCGGTCACTAGGCCTCTCCACTAGCCTCCTCAGGGACGCGGCGACAACCTCGTCGGCTGGCCTAGCGCCGAACAACACAACGGTGTCGATTGTGGGGCGAAAATCCCCAATTCGAGGCACGTATGAGGCGACGCACCTTCCTTCAATCAGCAGTCGCCAGCGCGGCTGTCGCCGCCCTCCCGCGACGCCAACTCTTCGCCGCAGTCGTCGGTGCTCGACCTCAAGGCCTGAGCGACGTCGATGCGATCACGGGCGACGGTAAACGCGTGACGCTTACCGCCAAGATGCTCGCCGATCTCAAAGGCCAATTGCGCGGCAGACTCCTCCTTGCTGGAGACGAGGGCTATGACTCCGCGCGACAGGTTCTCAATCCGTCGTTCGACAAGCGCCCCGCGCTGGTTGTGCAGCCAACGGGCGTGGCCGACATCCGCACGGCGGTCAACTTCGCGCGCGATAACAGCGGCCTGCTGCTCGCGGTGAAGTGCGGTGGGCACAGTGCATCCGGGCAATCCACGTGCGACCGCGGCATGATGATCGATCTTTCATTATTCCGAGATGTGCGCGTGGACCCCGTCGCGCGGCGTGCCTGGGTGACCGGAGGCAGCTTGTTAGGCCAGGTCGATCACGAGGCGATGGCGCACGGCCTCGTCACGCCGTTAGGCACCGTTTCGCACACCGGTGTCGGTGGTCTCGTTACCGGAGG
>JBFMFA010000167.1:0-6755 GCA_040753195.1 Gemmatimonadota bacterium
GGCGACGATCATGCGCGTCGCCTGGAAATACTCCGGCCAATCCTACGTCGTGCTCGGCGCGCTGGCCGCGCTCCTGCATGCGCTGTGGGCATTCGGTGCGCGGCGCGCGTTCGCGCTGTTCGGCGTGGCTAGCAGCCTTGCGTTAGGCGTCGAGTTGCTGGGGACGAGTACGGGCTTCCCGTTTGGGAGCTACGCCTACACGACGCTCCTGGGGTATCGCATTCTCGATCTGGTCCCCTACGCCATACCGATCTCCTGGTTCTACATGCTGTATTGTGCGCTGGCGCTATGCGGCCGCATCCTGTCGCCGCCTAACGGTTCTCGCGGCGTTTGGCTGTGGTCGGTCGTGGCCGGCGCGGTGCTCACCGCGTGGGATGTGGCGATGGATCCGGCGATGGTGCACACCTCGCACTGGGTGTGGAGCGAACGTGGCGTCTTCTACGGCATGCCGCTCACCAACTGGATCGGCTGGTTTGTCACGGGCACGTTGATCGCGCGCGCGATGCTCGCCGTGGTACCGCCCTGGCGCATCAGCGAACGGACCCACCGCGAAGCGCTGCCGCTCGTATTGTACGGGGTCAATGGGATCATGCCGATCGCGATTTGCCTGCGCGATGGGTTGTGGTGGGCAGCCGCGTTAGGCGCCGCCGCGATGGCTCTCCCGCTCACCCTGGCGCTGCGCTCATCCCAACGTCGCGTAAACGTGCCCGGCGTACTAACAGCAGGCTCGCGGATTTACGCGGATGCTGCGCGGCGCGGATGACGCAGATTACACGTCAATAAACCTCGGCCTTGCCTGCGCGGCGCCCGCCGCGTTCCCTCTTACAGAATCCGCGTCGATCCGCGGCGTTTCCGCGGCATCCGCGAGCGTTCTTTTTGTCCGCGCGAGGTCACCGGAAGCGCACCGCCAGCCCCACAAATGGAATCCCCACCCCCAGGTCGTCCGCGCCGACGAGCCTAACGAACCCGACGTCTCCCGAAATACGCTCGTTAAAGAAACGCAGGCCGAACGAAATGATCCCGTTCTCCGACTCTCCGGGCAGCAGATAATTCTCCGAGATAAACGCGATGCCTCGCGACATGCGCATCTTGATCCCGGCCAGGATCATCGGCTTCTCCGCGATGTCATCGCTCCAGTACGCATAACCGGCGCCGAGCGAGATGTTCTGGTCTTCCGTACCGTAGGTGCCGACGCCGTACAGGATGCCGAAGCTGCTGGCATCGTCGGTGACGGCGCCCGTCCATCCCGCGAACGCCCCAACCGCGACCTGGAAGCGCTCGCTCGCCCAGAGGCCGATCTTCGGCGTCAAGTAGAAGATATTGTCCGAGATGTCGATCCCGGGCACAACGCTCATCCCGCCGCCGATCGTTAGGCGGTCTGTGATGCCGCCCGTTAGGCATAGAAACAGCAGCCAGATGTCGCAAAAGTACCCTTCCCCCTTGCGCAGCATCCGCCCCGTCGACGCAAAAAACAGCCGCGTCGCGTTGGGATCCTCCGGCCAATATTGGCCTCCTCTCATCGTCGAGGCGGCGCGCTCACGCACACCGAGCACGGCCGCGCGCGCGACCACGAGCGTGCCCGCTTGCGTCCGAATCACCGCGGAATCGCCACGCACTTCGGTGACGCGACCGATCACCGTGCTGCCGTCACTCAGGCGGATGACCTGCACGCGCGTCGTGTCCGTCATGACGCGGAGTGTATCCTGCGCCTGTAGAGGGCGCTCGACGCATGCCAGGAGCACAACGGCGACGAGGAGGAAAATGCGCGTTGTCACGACGGCAACTTAGCGCATGGTGCGGCATCTGTGACTCTGTCGCACAAAGCGAGGGCCTCTAATCCGCACGTGCTTGGAGCGCTCTGACGCGAGCGTTAAATTCTCGCATCGCATGAACATCCAGATCGAAACCAAAAAGACGGAAGGCGCTGAACGGATGCTCGAAGTGTCCGTCCCCGCTGACGAAGTGCGCGCCGCTACCGAACGCACGGCGCGTCGTTATGCATCCAAGGTTCGCCTCCCTGGCTTCCGCGCGGGGAAAGCGCCGCCGCAGATGGTGCTCAAGCGCTTCGCTGACGCGATCAGACAAGAGACCATCGAGTCAATCGTCCAGGAAGCATATCAAAAAGTCCTCGAGCAGGAGAACCTCAAGGTCGCCGCACAGCCGCATATCCACGACCTGAAGTTCACCGAAGGCGAGCCACTCACATTCAATCTGCACCTCGAGCTGCGGCCGGAAATCTCGCTCGCGCGCCTCGCGGGCTTCCGCGTCACGCGTACCGAACGCCCGGTGACCGAGGAACAGGTCCGCGAAACGATGGACCAGATGCGCGAGCAACGCGCGTCGTGGACGCCTGTCGACGAACGCCCGATAGAAGGCGATCTCGTGACCGTGCAGTTGAGCACGACGGACGCCGAGGCGGCGCTGCCCGAGCCACAGGAATACAAGATCGTGTTAGGCGCCGGCACGGCGATCCCCGGGATCGAAGAGCTGATCACCGAAACCGCGCCCGGGCAAACGGCAGAGCGCGCGGTCCGCTGGCCGGATGATTTCCCGGACGAGACGCAGCGCGGGAAAATGAAGCAGGTGCGCCTAACGGTGACTGACGTAAAGCGCAAAGCCCTCCCCGAGCTCGACGATGCGTTTGCACGCGAAGTCGGAGACTTCGAATCCCTCGACGCCCTGCGCACGGCGGTCAAGAGCGACCTTCAGGAGTCGGCCACACGCGAGACTGAGGCCGAGGTGCGACAGAAGTTGCTGGATGACATCATCGCCGCGAATCCGTTCGACGTACCGCGCAGCTGGGTCAATCAGGTCGTCAGCGCGTACGCCGAGATGTACCGGATACCTAACGAAGAGAAGGAACGTTTCGCCGGGCAGTTCCAGCCGGCGGCCGAACGCCAGGTGCGTCGCGACCTCGTCGTCGAGACGCTCGCTGAACGGGAAAAACTTTCCGCGGCCGAGAAGGACATCGACGATCGTGTGGCGGAGATGGCCGCCAAGCGCAACAGTGATCCGGGGAAACTCTACGCGCAGTTACAAAAAGCCGGGCGCATCAAGGAGTTGGAGCGCTCCATCACAGAAGATAAAGTCTTTAAGTGGTTGTTTGAGAGGAATACCGTCGAATAGGGTCAAGGGCCATGGGTCAAGGGTCACGGCGAGCGAAGGTTCGTCGGTTGCCTTGACCTGTGACCCGTGACCCGTGACCCGAAATCGCCTAACGACAATGCCTACTATTTATCCTCCCTACGTCATCGAACGCTCCCCTCGCGGCGAGCGCACCTACGACATCTTCAGTCGCCTGCTCATGGATCGCATCATCTTCCTGGGCACGCCGATCAACGATGACGTCGCCAACATCGTCATCGCACAGCTGCTCTTCCTCGATGCCGATAACCCTGAACGCGACATCCAGATCTACGTGAACTGCCCGGGCGGCAGCGTCTACGCCGGCATGGCCATCTACGACACCATGCAATACATGAAGGCGCCGGTCAGCACGATCTGCGTCGGCATCGCCGCGAGCATGGGGGCCTTTCTCCTGGCCGCAGGCCGTCCAGGGAAACGCCTGGCACTCCCCAATTCGCGCATCCTGATCCATCAGCCGTCGCAGACCGGCGGCGGCGGCACTGCATCAGACATCGAGATTCAGGCCAAGGAAATCCTGTACCTCAAGGCGCGCATGAATCACCTCATGGCCAAACACACAGGCCGACCGGTCGAACAGGTGGAGCGAGATACCGATCGCGACCGCTGGATGAGCGCTGAGGAAGCGAAAGACTATGGGCTCGTCGATAACATCGTCTTGAGCAGGGCAGAAGTACCAGAACCAGCGAAAGCCATTGTCCCTTAAAGGGTTGTAACGATAGGTCCGTGAATTGCAGAGTCTGGTTATGGCACAAAACTCCAAGGCATTTCCGACCGCGTCACGCGAAAGTCCGAGCTCGTAGTCGTTTGCTCTGACCTTCAACCGTTGACCTTTGATCTGTAGTAAAATTTTCTTGACCCGTTCGAGACCGCACTATTACCTATGGCGCCGCTGCATGGCTGTTGATGGGCTGTTCAGCGCCTCAATCGTGACTCGGTAGGCCATGTCCCACGACAAGCACCTCCGCTGCTCGTTCTGTGGAAAGTCGAAGGATTCGGTCCGGAAGTTCATTTCGGGCCCGTCCGTCTACATCTGCAACGAGTGCATCGCGCTCTGTAATGAAATCCTCGCGGAGGACGAAGAGCGCGAGGTGGCAGAAGCCATCACCCAAGTCCCGACGCCACAAGAAATCAAAGACGTGCTCGATCAATACGTGATCGGGCAGGAACAGGCGAAAAAAGCGCTGTCGGTCGCGGTCTACAATCATTACAAACGCATCAACTCCGGCGCCGCGCGCGAAAACGAAGTCGAACTCGACAAATCCAACATCCTGCTCATCGGTCCCACGGGCGTCGGCAAAACGCTGCTCGCGCAGACCCTGGCCCGCCTGCTGGACGTTCCGTTTACAATCGCAGACGCCACCACGCTCACCGAAGCCGGCTACGTCGGTGAAGACGTCGAAAATATTCTCGTTAGGCTGCTCCAAGCAGGCGACTTCAACGTCGCCGAGTGCGAGCGCGGTATCGTTTACATCGACGAAATCGACAAGATCGCGCGCAAATCCGAGAATCCGAGCATCACGCGCGACGTGTCAGGCGAAGGCGTGCAGCAAGCGTTGCTCAAGATTCTCGAGGGCACCGTCGCTTCGGTTCCGCCGCAGGGCGGCCGCAAGCATCCGCAGCAAGAGTACATCCAGATCAACACGAAGGACATCCTCTTCATCTGCGGTGGCGCCTTCGACGGACTGGAAAAGATCATCGAAAGCCGCATCGGCAAAAAGCAAATCGGCTTCTCGCATGTCGATGCGCCCAAGACACTGCACGACGCTGCGAAACAAAAGGACGACACCTTCGCCCAAGTCGAGCCGGATGATCTGCTGCGCTACGGGCTCATCCCCGAACTCGTCGGCCGTCTCCCCGTGAGTGTCCCGCTCGAAGCGCTCGACGAAGAAGCGCTCGTTAGGATCCTCAAGGAGCCGAAGAACGCCATCACCAAGCAATACACCAAGCTCTTCGAGCTCGAAGACGTCAAAATCACGTTCGAAGACTCCGCGCTCCGCGCGATCGCTCAGCGCGCACTCAAGCGCGGCACGGGGGCCCGCGGACTCCGCGCGATCGTCGAAGGGATCCTCATGGATACCATGTTCGATCTGCCGAGCCGCGAGGACGTCATCGAGGTGAAGGTGACGGAAGGGTGCGTGCTACACGGCGCGCCGCCGATGCTCGAGATTGCGCCTCAGAGGAGAAAGAAGGAGGCGTAACTACGGGTCTAAGGCCTAAGGTCTAAGGTCTAAGGTCGAAGAGGTTGTAACAAAGCGGCACGTGGTGGGGTTGTACACGTGTCGTCAGCGGACATGGTGAATGGGCCGAGTCGTTCCGTTGTCGTTTGGCCGCTTCGTAATCCCCGCCTTCTGCTTCCTCGTCGCGGGGTGCAAGAACGCCGTTGAATCGCTCGCATTTGACGACAGGCCGGTGCCTAACGACGTGGAGCTGGTGCCGGTTGTCCGAGAGGCACTTGTCCCGTCGCTCCTCGTCCACGTCGACAGCGGCGGTTTCATTCGGTTCCCCGCGCCGACGCTCGCTACCGATGAAATGCCGCTCGACACGGCACTCGTGCAGGCGCACGAGTTTCAGTTTTACAGACTCAACGTCTTTGTCTGGCGAAATATCGCAGAGAACGAGCGCGCGGCCTTTATCGACCTCGGCAAGGTGCGTGCGTGTGGTCGCGGCCATCTCGAGCGATCGGTGTTCGAGCGCCCCCCCGCGACTATCTCGCGCGGTCTTCAACTACAGTTAGGCAGCCGCTGGTACATCCCGTTCTGCGGCGAATACGACGGGCCCGAGACGCTGGTCTCCGTCGCCGTGCTCGCGAATCACGTGCGCTTCGTAAACGGCCGCGCCGTCTCGGATTCGTTGTTTCAAGACATCGCCTTTCAGGTTCATGGTGTGCGCTGGGAATGGAAAACCGAGCACATGCTCACCGCCGAAGAGGCGGTGAACGCGACCTTCGACCAAACTCGCGTTCGCGCCAGCTCTCTCCCCGCGTTGGCGCGGGCTGACATCATCAACGAGAAGGTGCCAAACAGATGGGGTGTGTGTCCCGTGTGGCGCGTGGCCCTGGAGCTACCGGTGAAACTGCTCACCGATCTCACAGGCCGCGTGCGAGTGGTGAGCGACCTGTATGTCACGGATTCGGAGTGCCCAGGCGTCTTGGGTCGACCGATGCTGCTCGTTCCAACCTACGACCAGCCCGAAGCGACAGAAGTGCGCGTGAGCCTCCCCGACTCCACAGCGAGCACTGGACGGCGAACCGAATCGTACAACGCTCGTTACATCGCCCCTGTTTGGTTTGAATCAGCGGCCGTGGCGCGCTAGCTAGCAGTTGCAGCTCGGCAGCACCAGCACACCTGACGCGCTAAGGAAGCGGCTCCATCGCCGAGGGGAGGCTATCCCCTATCCCCCATCAACTATCAACTAGTTTTATCGGCATGCCTCTGCTTTTCCGCGATAGCGAAGTCTTTAACGTCCCGGAGCGCCTCCCCGTCCTGCCGCTGCGCGACGTCGTGCTGTTTCCGTATGCCGTCATGCCCCTGGTCGTCGGCCGCGGCATCTCCGTGGCGGCGGTCGAAACGGCCGCGGCAACCGACGACCGCTGCATCCTCTGCGTCGCC
>JBFMFA010000168.1:0-6736 GCA_040753195.1 Gemmatimonadota bacterium
GTGCCAATCGTTATGCTCACGGTCACAAACAACTCGGGCGGTGGCCAGCCCGTTAGCATGGCGAACATCCGTGGGGCGCGAGCTATCTGCCAGCGTTACGGCGTGCCGCTATTCCTGGACGCGTGCCGTTTCGCGGAGAATGCATGGTTCATCCACCTGCGCGAACCTGGCTATGCCGGCGTGAGTCCAATGCATATCGCGAAGGAGATGTTCGCTCAGGCTGACGGATGTACGATGAGCGCGAAGAAAGACGGCATGGCGAACATCGGCGGCTTTCTCGCGCTGAACGATGACGCGCTGGCCGATCGCTGCCGCAACAACCTCATTCTTACTGAGGGATTCGTTACGTATGGGGGTCTGGCAGGGTACGATCTCGAGGCGATTGCGGTTGGCCTGCGTGAGGCATTGAGCGACGACTACCTCCGATATCGCATCCGCTCGATCGAATATCTGGCCGAGAAGCTGCATGCGGCGTCGGTTCCGATGATGCAGCCGCCCGGCGGTCACGCCCTGTATCTCGATGCGCGGGCGATGCTGCCGCACATCCGGCCTAACGAATACCCGGCGTGGACGCTGTCGTGCGCGCTCTACCTGGAAGGTGGGATTCGTGCGGCGGAAATCGGTTCGGTGATGTTCGGTTTACAGCCCGACGGGAGTGAGAAGCCCGCACCGATGGAGCTGCTGCGTCTGGCCTTTCCGCGGCGTGTATACACCCAGAGCCACGTGGATTATGTCGCGGAAGTCGTCACGTACGTTCATGAGCGCCGAGCATCACTGCGGGGGATGCGCATCGTGGAGCAACCGAAAGCGCTGCGCCATTTCACGGTGAAAATGGCGCCCTGCAGCGAGGAGCTTGTTGCGGCGAGCGCCTAACGCAAGCGTTGCAAAATGTCCTGACGCAGTGCGGCGATGCGATTGAGCTGTGCAAGCTCCGCCGATTCTTCGCTCACGCGCTCATCCGTGAAGGCGATAAACTCTTTGGCCTGACTGCTTTGATTGGCGTCGAGGACGGCGCCGGTCGCGAGCCAGTCACGAAGGAACGTGTACGAGAACTCGGCGACGTTCGCGCGCTGGCCCCGGGGCGCACGCGTGGTCGCAAGCGAAGCGTCCCAAAAACGTTGCGCGGGAAGACCGTTATGTACGTCTTCGGTCGCGACCATGCGCCGTAGCGCGGTGAATGTCGCAAGCCATGACTTTTCGTCGGACTGCAAGAACTGACCGAGATAGCCGTTGTCTTCCTTGAAGCGCGTGGGTGCGAACGAGTACCCGAGATAGAGCCACCCCCAAACCATGGAGCGCGGGTGCGCCCTCTCCCTGAAAAACACTGTCACCGCTGCTTCGCCGGTACTCCAGAACAGGTCTGCGACTTCAACAGGGATCGCGTCAGCGCCAGGCCGCAAGAAGTGTTGTGCGGCAAACGAGGACATCCATCGACGAGCCTCGAAGCAGTCGCGCGGCTGGGAGTGCGTGTTCGCTTCGCCGTAACAGAGCGCGGCGGCATCGGCCGTGCTCACCCGTACAAATCTGGCAATGGCGCTGAGCAGGTTCGCTGTGGTCGGCGCGGCGTAATACGCATCGATCGCCGATCGCAACACTCCGTTTTGCGCGCCTAACAACTGCGAACTGAGCGGCACCTCGGGGAGCCAGTCCGTGTCATCACCTTCGGACGACCAAAGCGGCAGTGCCAGTGGAACGTCAAGGCGACGAGTATCGATGGACCGCAGGACCTCCGGCGTGAGGTTCGCGGGCCAACCAGACGTGCCAAATTGTGCTCGCCAGAATTCCTCATCGTTCCGAACGATCTGCGTCCCAGGTTGAAACGGGTGATGGCTGCGCCCGCGCGGCTGCACACGCAGTGACGCCACGTAGGCCGCGATATCCTCGGCTGTTTCCTGACTGACGTGAGCGAGCGCGCGGCGAACGATATCGCTGGCGGCGAAGCCAAAAAGCGCGAGATCGAACGCGTCGCGCGACGCATGGCACCCTGCACAACTCACGACAAAGGCAGTACGTCCAGCTTCAGGATCGGGGACGCGTGGCGCGACGGCGTTCGACTCGGAGCCGCCACAGCTGGTGGCCAGGAGAAAGCCCAGAATCGTCGTTATGCAACGCGCGCGATGAATACGCCGCGTATCGCGAACGGTTGCCATGCTGCCTCGCCGAGTGATGCTGGTCGAACGAGAACGTCGCTGCCGCCGCTGATGTATTGGTGCGCTTTCGTTATCACGCAAGACGGTGATGCCGCCGCTAACGAAGCATTAACAAACTACAGCTTTAGACGAGGTGCCACGCCTTTAGTTGCGCGCCGGGATGGCCTCCATCAGGAGCGTCAGCGCGCGTCGCATGTCAGCAGCGGCGAAGCGGGCACCGGGGAAATGCCCCATGCGGACAACAACCAGATCGTGTGTCGGCACAATGTACGTGTCCTGGCCGCCGACGCCGCGGAACGCGAAGGCGCTCTTCGGAAGCGGCCACCCGCCGTCGCCGTTCACCCACACCATCCCGCCATATGTTGGTGTTCGCCATCCCGGTGCTGGCGTCGACACGAACTGGACGAAACCTGCCGGGAGGAGGCGCTCGCCCATCCACATGCCGTCCTGGACGTACAACATGCCTAACCGGGCCCAGTTGCGCGCTGTCCCGTAGTCATAGCCGGTGAGGAGGAAATTCCCGTAGGGATCCGTCTCCAGCACTTGATTGCGCATGCCGAGTTTGTCGAACAATGCGCGCCGCGGGTACGTGAGATACTCCTCGCCGCGTTTGCGCACCGTTTCGCGGATGATGTAGCCTAACGTGAGCGGATCGACGTTCCGGTAGCGGCCGAACGTGTTGGGCTCGAACTGCCGTGGGCGGCTGAGCGAGAACTGAAAGGCGTCGATCGCGCCGGAGTAGATCAGGTCGTGGTCATGGTACCCCGCGGAGTCCTCGGGTGAGCCGCGGCTGAAGCGCAGCCCGCTGCTCATGCGCATGAGGTCCATGATGCGGATCTTGGCCCGCGGGTCGTTAGGTGTCTTGCGCCACTCGGGCACCGGCGCGGGATCTTCCAGCTTGAAAGCGCCGTCGTTCAGGAGCCGGCCAATTAGTGTCCCAGTGATACTTTTCCCCATCGACCAGCTTTCCAGCGGCATGTCCTTGTGCGCACCCTGTGCATAACGCTCCGCGATCAGCCGCCCCTTATGGACGACGACAAATGCGGCGGTCAGTCCCTGGGGATTCGCAAATGCGGCATCGACGGCCTGGCGCAGCTTCACCGTATCGACCTCCGCCGGCAGCGGCGTGCGTGGCAGCCGATCTCCCATGGGCCAGTCCATGGTCTCGGCAGGGGGCAGCGCGGTGGAGGCCTTGACCGGCGTGAAATAGATCGAGTCCTTTCCCGGTTGGAGGATGATGCAGCCCTGGTCGCCGAAATATTTGGCACGTCGCGTTAGGCGTTGCGCCAGCGTGACGCTGACGATGCGGTTCCCCAGATCGACCTCGATGTGGCTTATCGAATCGATTTTGGGGCCGAGGAAGTAGTTGTTCAGGTGGCGGCGCGCCTCTTCTGGATCGCGGCCCGATACGAACAGGGAAGAGCAGTAGACCTTTGCCGTTGCCGCGGTGACCCAGCTGTCGGGCTCGTTCGGTGGAAAGCCGGGTTGTGCCTGTGTGATGCCAACGCCGAGTGTCAGGAGCGCAGTGACCCTCGATGCAACGCGGATGTGGCGAACACTCATCGTAGTAGCTCCAAAGCTGCCAGCTGTGGGCGCTCGTGGTGACGAATCCTAACGAGCCGCGCCTGGTGTATACGGGTCCGGCGTTCCAACCGGGATGACAGGGTACTTGTCGAACGTCGTACGGAAATCGTTCACGAGTTTGGCGATGGCCGTCAGGGCCCACGGGTTGTAGTCCTTGATATCCGTTTCTTCCTTCGGGTCCGATCGCAGGTTGAACAGCTTCATCGTGTTCTCGGCGGGGCGATAGGGATCGTCCTGCCAGGCGTAGTGCAATTTCCAATCGCGCCATTTTACAGCACGGACGTCGTTCCCCATGAAAATCGGGAACCAGGTACGCGGTGACGTACGTCGCGCCTGCGTGAAGAACGGCATCTGATCCACCCCATCGATATATCGCTCGTTAGGTGGCGAGGCCCCAGCGGCGAGCGCCAGCGTCGTAAAGATGTCGACTTCGTGCACGATCTCGTTGGATACCTGGCCTGCCGATATGCGTCCAGGCCAGCGCATCATGAACGGTGTCCGCAGACCACCTTCCATCGCCGTCGTATAAAAGCCGCGCCAGGGACCGGAGGTGCCTCGCCACGGCCGGCGGAATTCGGCGCCACCATCCGTCGTCCAGATGAAGATCGTATTGCGTTCGATGCCGAGCCGCCTAACGGCGTCGAGCAGCACGCCGACGTTATGGTCCATTTCGGCAATCGCGTCGCCCACATCACCGGCACCCGTGGCGTCGACGAAGTGCGGATGCGGCAGGGTCGGGAAGTGGACCTGCGTGAGCGGCACATACAGAAAGAACGGCTTCCCCGCGCGCGCGTTCGATTCCATGAACGCGACGCTCCGTTGCGTGGCTTCGTTGTCGAGCGTTCGGCGCGTTTCCAGGTTGAACACCTTCACTTTTTTCGACGGTTCGCCGCGCTTCCCCTCCCAGATGTACGGCGTTTCACCGGTCGTGCTGATTTGCGATTCGTTGCTCGAGAGCGGGATTCCATACCACTCGTCGAATCCTTGGTTCGTCGGGTAGCGTCCTTCCGCGTCTCCGAGGTGCCATTTGCCGAACAACGCGGTCGCGTAGCCGCGCGGCGCGAGCACCTCGGCCAGCGTGATCTCCCACTGGGTGAGTCCTCCCCAGCGGCGCGGATAGCCGTTCGTCCCTGAGCGTATGCTATGGCGACCCGTTAGGATCGCGGCACGTGACGGAGTGCAGAAGTACTCCGTGTTGAAGTTCGTGAGCCGGATGCCCTCGCGCGCCAGTCCATCGAGCCGTGGCGTCGGGACGCCGCGATCGCCGCCGTACACGCCGATCTCGCCAACGCCGAGGTTATCGGCGAAGATGAGGACGATGTTCGGGATATCGATGGGCCTCGCGGGCGAACTAGCGCCTTGTCGCGAGACGCTGCATGATGCGGCGATGCAAAGCAGCGTGAAGCTGCCTACGACGTGGCGCCACATGCGAGACTCCTGTGTTTAGACAT
Organism: Gemmatimonadota bacterium; assembly: GCA_040753195.1. Classification (GTDB taxonomy): domain Bacteria; phylum Gemmatimonadota; class Gemmatimonadetes; order Gemmatimonadales; family Gemmatimonadaceae; genus DASYRX01. The sequence goes on from JBFMFA010000168.1 coordinate 5,186, forward strand.
CGCCATCGGTACAGTACGCCCCTATGCTTCAACTGCAAGAGGGAATACGCGTGGTAAGTCGGCAGCCGATCGTTGTGGCGGCGCTCGCCCTAGGAGCCGTCGCGCTGCCCGCGCAAGGCACGCCCAACTTCTCCGGCAAGTGGACCGTCGTACCTAACGAGACACCAGCAGCCGGTCAGCCACTGGCGGCAGCGACTCCAGGAAGCGGCTGGGGGGCGCAGTTGACGTTCGTGCACGATGCGGCGACGCTGAGTATGGAGTACACGCCCTATGCTCCGCGCGACGTGCAGCCGCCGATTCGTTTCACGTATAGGCTCGACGGCAGCGAGAGCCACAACGTGCTGAACGTGGGCCGGGGCGATGAGGTGCTGATTTCCAAAGCAAGCTGGTCCGGCGCGGCCCTCACCATCGCGACGGCGTATCACTATAGGAATCCCGAAACCGCGGAGTCGCTCACCGGTGAACTTCGGCAGACACTGTCACTGGAAAACCCGACGACCCTTCTGATCGAGACTACGCGCATCGGCGTGCTCGGCGGCGCCAGTATGACGACGCGGACGCGATACACAAAGACCTAACGACACTCAAGACATGACTCGCCACCTGGTTTTTCTCTTGGCAGTTGCGATCGTTGGCCACAGCACGCTCCGAGCCCAGACGCCGCGCCGGCCGGCACTGACGGTGCCGTTTTCTGTCGTGGAGACGAGCATCGCCGACATGCGCACGGCGCTGGAGCAGAGGCGCACGACGTCGCGCGAGATCGTGCAGCAGTACCTCGCGCGCATCGCGACGTACGAGGACCGGCTCAATGCGGTGATCGCGGTGAACCCTAACGCGCTTGCCATCGCCGATTCGCTGGATCGCGAGCGCGCGCGCGGACGGATTTACGGCCCGCTGCACGGCATTCCCGTGGCGCTGAAGGACAACATCCACACAACGGACATGCCCACAACCGGCGGCGCGCTGGCCTTCGCCGATCTGGTGCCGCCTTACGAGGCCACGCTCACGAAGAACCTCAAAGAGGCCGGGGCCATCATCATCGCGAAGGCGCAGCTCACCGAGCTGGCGAACTGGGTCGCGAGCGGCATGCCGGGGAACTACAACGCCCTCGTTGGATACGGGATGAATCCATGGGATCCCCGTCGTGATCCGCGCGAGAACAGCTTCGATGGCCGGCCGGTCCTAACGACAGGCGGTTCGAGCTCCGGTGTCGGAACGAGCGTGAGCTTCTGGGCGGGGAACGTAGGCACCGAGACCTCGGGCTCCATTCTCAGTCCATCGAACCAGAACATGCTCGTTGGTATCAAGCCGACCGTCGGGCGCGTCAGTCGTTATGGCGTCATACCGATCACCGGCGACCAGGACACGCCGGGTCCGATGACGCGCACGGTGTCCGACGCCGCCATCATGTTAGGCGCGATGGATGGCGCGCAACCGGATCCTAACGATGCTGCCACGAGCAAGTGCCCGCCGCCGGCGGGCCGCGACTATACGCGCTTTCTGAATCCGCGGGGTTTGAGCGGCGCGCGCATCGGCATTCCGCGGACCTTT
>JBFMFA010000169.1:0-6726 GCA_040753195.1 Gemmatimonadota bacterium
GATCTCGCGTGCGACCAGCGCTGGCGTGAGATCGTCGAGCGCGTCACGCTCCGCTGTCAGCAATCCCAACGACAAGCGGGCGTAGCGCAACTCCCAGCGCGCTCGGTCAACGTCGCCCTGTGTTGCGGCAGCGGCGAGCCACTGGACGTCTTCGTCCGGCGGCTCCTCACGCAGGACGGCGATGTACGCGGCCGCCTGTCGCCGCTGCTTCCACTCGGTGCGCCAGCGAGCGAACACGCGCGCCCTCGTTAGGCGTACAAGACCGGGAGCCCGACGCGCTCGCGCACCTCTCGCTCGACGGGCATGAGATCGGCCAGCTTCACGCTCTCCAGCGTCTCGTCGATCTTGCTCTGTAGGAGAAGCCACACGGGCCGGATGCTGCAGCTGCCGGTATCGGCACAGCGCCCCGCGTCCACGGGATGCGAAACGCAGTGGAGATCGAAGGTCGCGTGTTCTGCCGCTGTGAGTACCTCGCGCACCGACACCAATTCCGGCGGACGTGCGAGCTCGTATCCGCCGTGCGAACCTCGCATGCTGGTGACGATACCGGCACGCCGCAAACGCAGAAGAATCTGCTCGACGTAGTCGGCGGGGAGACGTTCAGCCTGCGCAAGCTCGCGTCCGTTTACCGGACCGGTGCCATAGCGGTGCGCCAAATGCACCGAGCAGATCAGCGCGTATTCGCCCCACGTGGTTATGCGCATTGCTCACCCCGCCGAGACGGCACCGTTGGGTCCTCCGGGAACTCCGATTTCGGTCATCTTGCGCAGATCGAGCACTTCATCGACACGCTCCGGCGGAAGAATCCCGTCGCGCCTAACGATGTCGCGGATCAAGACCCCCTCTTTGACCGACTGCTTGCTGATTTCGGCCGCTTTCGCGTATCCAATCTGCGGCGCCAACGCGGTGGCGAGTGCCGCAGACCGCTCGACCCAATAGGCGCACATCTCCCGATTCGCCTCGATCCCGCCGACACAACTGTCGCTCGCGAAGACGCGCATCGCATTCGTGAGGATACGCATCGACCACAGGATGTTGTGCGCGATGACGGGCATCATCACGTTCAGTTCGAGCTGACCGTGTTCGGCCGAAAGTGCCACCGTGGCGTCGCACCCCATCACCTGGAAGCACACCTGATTCACCATTTCCGGGATGGAAGGGTTCACCTTCCCCGGCATGATCGACGAACCGGGTTGCACCGCGGGGAGTCTGATCTCGTCGAAGCCTGTGCGTGGGCCGCTGACCATGAGGCGCAAATCGCTGGAGATCTTGCTCGTGTCGATCGCCAGGCCGCGAAGCGTTGCCGAAAACGCAGCCGCGTCACCCATGCTTTGCATGAGCTGCACACGATCGTTCCCGACACGGAGACCGAGGTGCGTGATTTCGTTCAGGAACTGGATCATGAGCGCGGGATACTCGGCTTCCACCGTGACGCCGGTGCCGACCGCACTTCCGCCGATGCCGAGATCGCGCAGATACTCGGCCGCCTCTTTCACGCGCTGCAGGCAACGATCGATTGTGTGCGCGTACGCGCGGAACTCCTGGCCTAGCCGGATGGGCATCGCATCCTGCAGGTGCGTGCGTCCGGATTTCACGACGTCGTCGAACTCCTCACCTTTGCGCGCCAGCGCCGCGCGTAACTCGCCGTAGGCAGCGAGCAACTCGGGGAGCTGCGCGAGACACGCGAGGCGAATCGCCGTCGGGATCGTGTCGTTTGTGCTCTGCGCCATGTTCACGTGATCGTTGGGATGCACGGGCGCGTATTTGCCGCGGGCGCTGCCTAACAACTCGTTGGCGCGATTGGCCAGCACTTCGTTCACGTTCATGTTGTGCGATGTGCCCGCACCGGCTTGATACGGATCCACCACGAACTGGTCGCGATGCTGGCCGCCGATGACTTCATCGGCGGCTTGCACGATGGCATCCGCCAGCTTTGCATCGAGACGCCCCGTGTTTTTGTGCGTGAGTGCAGCCGCCTTCTTGATCCACACTTGCGCCAGCACAAATGGCCACAGAGGGGCAAAGCCGCTTATGGGGAAATTGCGGACCGCGCGCAGCGTTTGAATGCCGTACAGCGCGTCGGCCGGGACTTCGAGCGTGCCTAACGGGTCCTTTTCAGTGCGCGTCGCCGTTTTGGGCGGCGAAGCCACCTGTGTGATGCTCATTGCGCTCGTGGTGTCGGAAGGGTGAACGTCGAAATGACTTCGAGCCAGCCATCGACGATTGAGACGATGTTGGTCCGCAGCCGCGTGTACGTGGCCGAACGCGACGACGCCTGCTGGCCGATCCATGGCTGCATGATGCGAAAGGCGACGGAATCTGCGCCGTCGTCGTTGAACGCACAGCGGATGAGCTGATTGAACGTGGTGCCGCCGCTCGACGAGTAGCGGAACTCGGCGATCATCGCGCTATTCGCGTCGGTGCTTGGGGTCCAGCGCAGTTGCACGGCGGCTGGCGATGGCCGGATGATCAACGTGTCGAATGTAAACGCTTCGGCGGTTTTTGCTCGCACTTCGGCGGCCGGAAACCCTCCAGCGGCACCCGGGATGCGCACGATCAGGCTGTCTCCCGGGCGGAATGCGACAGGCCCGGAGCGCTCGTACGTCGTGCGCGAGGATGACGACACGCGAGGCAGCGTGTCGACACGTGTGCCGAGTTGCGCGGTGATGGAAACTCCAGCGTCCAGATACGTCACCTGAAGCGGGCTGGTCGGGACAATGGACAGTTCAATACACGAATCCGGCCGGACACGCGCATCCGGAATGGATCCCACATTGCCGCGGAAGAACTGCCCATTCGTAGAAGACACGTACGTACCAGCCGTCGACGTGGCCAGTGCGCCCTGCTGAATGAACCCCCAGGTCAGCGCGTTGGTGGAGACGTCGAGAGTGCTTTCACACGCCACCAATGCGACCGCAGAGACAACCGCAGCGGCACGAAGTAACGGCTTGACTGAAGAAGGCATGAACCGAGGAGCTGAGGTGGAGAACAGGGTTAGCCCTCCGCTAACCCTCGGTGATCAAGGCACACCACGGCGGAGGCATACTCCCTCCACCGGTGAGAGTCTGAATCTGCCTAGGCCGACGGCGTTTTTGCTAGCGCGCTCGAGATCACATTCGACCTAACGGCTTATCGGACGCGCCGCTCCGGTCAAAAAGGGATTCGTCCTCAGCTCGCGCGCGATTGTCGTTTCTGGTCCATGACCAGCCAGGACTCGCGTCTCTGGCGGCAGCGCCGCGAAACGTTCCAGCGAACTTTCGAATGCGGCGGGATCACACAACGGAAGATCCGTTCGGCCGACGGACCCCGCGAACAGAACGTCGCCGCCGAACACGACGCCCTCGCCGACGAATGCGACGTGACCAGGCGCGTGTCCGGGGACGTGCATAACGCGAAACTCGAGCGAGCCAAGACGCAGCACATCGCCTTCAGCCAGCGCGCGCTCAGGGAGCGGCGGCACGTCGAAGGGAATCTGATACATCGCAGCAACGTCGGCGCCGCGTTCGTAGATCGGCCGATCCTGCGGATGCATGAATACCGGCACATCGAATTGGCGCTTGATCGCAGCGATGCCGCCGATGTGATCAACGTGCGCGTGCGTGAGCCAAATGGCAGCAAGATTCACTTCACGGGCGCGCACGATGTCCGCAAGCTCAGCGCCGCTGTCGCCAGGATCTATAACGACGGCGTCTCGAGAATGACGGTCCTCGAGGAGGTAGGTGTTCTCCTCGAATGGACCGACGACAAAGACCTCGATGTTCACGCGCTCGCGGCGAGTGAAGTGGATGGCGATGCTACGTCGCGCAGCGCCGTTAGGTATTTCTCGGCCGCGACGGCGGCAGTTGTCGCATCGCCAACCGCGGTCGTGACCTGCCGCGTGAGCTGAGCACGCACGTCGCCGGCGGCGAAGAGTCCAGGGATGGTCGTCTGCATGTTCTCGTTCGTCTGCAGATACCCCATCGCGTCGTGTGCAACGTGATCCTTGACGAGCCCCGTATTCGGTTTGAATCCGATGAAAATGAAGATCCCTGTCACCGCGAGCGATCGCTGCTCGCTTGTGTGCACGTCACTCAGCGTTAGGCGTTCGACAAGTCCCGCGCTGTCCGCGTGTATTTCCTTCACCACCGTGTTCCAGACGACTTCGATCTTTGGATTCTCGAAAACCCGCTTCTGCACAATCTTGGACGCGCGAAACTCATCGCGACGGTGGATCAGATACACCTTCGACGCGTAGCGCGTGAGAAAGTCGGCTTCTTCACATGCCGCATCGCCGCCACCGACAACAGCGATGACGTGATTCTTGAAAAAGGCACCGTCGCAGATGGCGCAGTAGGAAACACCCTTCCCCGCGTACTCCGCTTCACCCGGAATGCCGAGTTTGATGGGCGTCCCCCCAGCCGTGAGGATGAGTGCTGGGGACAGGTATACGTCGCCGTTGTCGGCGATCGTTTCGAAGTTGCCGTCCGACAGTTTGCGGATTTCAGTCACGTTGGCGGAGCGAAACTCGGCGCCGAACTCTTTCGCGTGTGCCTCGAATTTCTGCGCCAGTTCCCAACCGTCGATGCGGGAAAAGCCGGGATAGTCCTCGATCAGCTCGGTATTGAGCAGCTCACCACCTGGCTGCCCGCGTTCGAGGACCGCGGTTTTCAGCATAGAGCGACCGGCATACAGGGCGGCCGTCATGCCTGCTGGCCCTGCACCGACAACCACCAGATCGTAGATGTGAGTGTTCGCCACGAATCAGTCCTCTAAGCTCAAACAAAAGTAGAGCACGAAAGATCGCGTTTCAGCCATCCAACACACGAGTCCGGAAAAGAGGATGATGGTTCCGGCTGACTACCTCGCCAGGCGCCCACCATCCACAACAATCAACGTGCCGGTCACGAATTCAGCGTCGATCAAATAACGCACGGCACTCACAACGTCGTCTGGCGCACCCAATCGACGGAGCGGGGTTTGGTCGACCAGCCGGCGCGCGCTTGCGTCGCCAAAATCGTTGGGCAGCAGTACCGCGCCGGGGGCGACGGCATTGACGCGCACCTTTGGACCGAGTGCGCGCGCGAGTGAGCGCGTGAGATGAATCAGTGCGGCCTTCGCCGCTCCGTGCGCGAGGTAGGATGGCCACGCCTGAACCCCTGCCAGATCAGCGATGTTCACGATCGATGCACCAGCGCGCATCTGCTCGGCGGCGGCCTGGGAGAGAAGAAAGGGGGCGCGAAGGTTGAGCGCGAAAATCTTGTCCCACTGGTCGCTGGTTGTCTGGCCGATGCGCGTCGTGTCGAACGACGCTGCGGAGTTTACCAGAACATCCAGCGCGCCGAAGCGGCTCCTCACCTCGTCAACGAGGCGCACGCACGCCGCGGCGTCGGTCAGGTCGCTTTGAATCGAGAACGCGTTTCTGCCAATTGCCTCGACAGCCGCGAGCGCCTCGCGGGCCTGTCCTTCGGAATTGTTGTAGTGCAGCGCGACATCGAAGCCGTGCTGGGCCAACCCCTCGCAGATCGCGCGGCCGAGCCGAATCGCCCCACCGGTGACCAGCGCGTACCGGGCGACGGGCACGGGTTCTCGTTAGGCGACGTGTACGTGCATGCGCCGTCCAGCGACGCGCGCTTCCTGACTCTCCAGCCAGGCAAGCGGGACGTCCTCAGCGCCGACGCGTCGCGTTCCCTCTTTCAGCCCGTGCCAATCGGAGCCTCCACTTTTCACCAGACCAAGGTGCTCAGCGGCGGCGCTCAACCGCATCCGGTCTTCACTGTTGAGGCCCGGGTGCGCGACTTCGATTCCGTCGAGCCCGTCGCGGGCGAACGCCGTTAGGCGCTCCAGCGAATCTTCTGCGGCCGGATGCGCGAGGATCGCGAGTCCGCCGGACTCGTGCAGATATGCCACTGCGTCTCGCACCGGGAGACGGCGCTTCGCGACGAAGCCCGGCCGTCCAGGCAGGAGGTAGCGGTCGAAGGCGTCGCGATGATCGTGCGCCCACCCGTGCGCGATAAGCGCCCGTGCCACATGCGGCCGACCTAACGCGGATACGCCGGCAAGCGCCACCACGTCAGTGAACTCCAGTTTTACACCAACGTCGTTGAGCCGGGCGACCATCTCGCGTGCGCGATCGTAGCGGGCTTGCGCCAGATCAACGAGGCGCATGCCTAACGTGTCGAGACGGTCGAAGTGGAGCCCGAGGATATGCACTTCACGATCGCCATCATGGGCGCTCAGCTCCACGCCCGTGACGACGTGCACCCCTGCAGCTTCCCCGGCGCGGCGCGCTTCGTCGATGCCGTCGATGGAGTCGTGGTCAGTAAGGGCGATGACGTCGACGCCGGCCGCGTGAGCCGCAGCGACAATGGCCGTCGGCGACAAGACGCCGTCGGAGGCCGTCGAGTGAAGGTGTAAATCGATACGGCGCGGCTGCGCGATCAGCCGCGACGAGACGGGCGCTGCAGCTCCCGTCACGTTCGATATCCGGCCTCCGGCGACGTCGCGCTCGGCTGCGACTGCTCGAAGAGGCGTCGCAGATCGGCGTCGCTGAGCTCGGCGAGGGATTGTTCACGGGAGCGCGCGCCTTGTGGTGAGTAGCGTGTGACGCGCATTTCGCGATCGCCGCCCTCGTGCTTCACGAAGAGCAGGGAGAACTCGTCGCGATCGTACTGCGTCACGCGTCCCGACGGGAGAACGTGCCAGATCTTGCCATCGATTGTCAGCGGTCTGGGAGGCATAGCGGCTAGC
>JBFMFA010000170.1:0-6685 GCA_040753195.1 Gemmatimonadota bacterium
ACCAACGACGATATTCGCAGCTCCAAACACAACCTCTCCGCCACGTCGCGCGATCCCAGCTTCAATAACCTGCAGGTCGCGGATTATGGCGAGGTCTGTGTGTATTGCCACACGCCACACGGTGGGCAAACCAGCGCCCCGCTGTGGAATCGCGCCTTCGGCGCGGGCCCGTATCAGACGTATTCGAGTCCTACGATTGACATGACCATCGGTGCCCCATCCGGTGTTTCGTTGGCATGCCTGTCCTGCCACGACGGGACGATCGGCATCGACGTCATCACCAACCCGCCGAACTCTTCGATTACCACGCCTACGGGACGTACGCTGGCGACGATCTACCCGAGCGGGCCCGACGCGTTCAAAAACCTTGGCACGGATCTGCGCAACGATCACCCGATATCGGTCACGTACGATCCGACGCGCGATCCGATGTTTCAGCCGTTAGCGTCCGTGAAGACGGCGGGTCTCAAATTCTACGGCACGAACGTGGATGAAGTGCAGTGCGCCACGTGCCACAACCCGCACAACAAAACGAACGTGCCGTTCCTGCGGGTCAGTAACCAGAATAGCAATCTGTGCCTAACGTGTCACATTAAATAGACAGCGTTTCCGAGGTTCGCATGGGCACGTCGCGCGGCGGGAGCAGGATGGTTGTATTCGGCGTCGGGGCTGTGGTGGTCTTGACCGGCGCCTGCAGCCGACGCGTGCTGGAGCTGATGTTCGATGTGCCGGCCCGTTCCTCAGTGGCGCCGGCCCCGGTTCGCGTTGTGCGCGCGGAGAGCACCGCGCGTCTCCCCGCACAACGCGACACCGCTCCGACTCCGGCCATTGAGCTGCTCCGTGATGCCGACTCGGTCGTGGCGCTCTTGCCCCGTGATCACGCCGGCAATGTCGATTGGATGCAGGCGCTGCGGCGCGGCATCATTCGGCCGCGCCTAACGCTGCCCGGACGGCACGCACCGGATACCGCCGGCTTCCGTTTCGCGTTCGACTTTCTGCTCCCAGGTCCGGATACCACCTTCGACGCGTTTTTCCCGCACTCGGCACACACCGAATGGCTCACCTGCCAAACGTGCCATCCCCGCGTGTTCAAGTATCGCGGCGCGCAAATTCGCATGGGTGACATCCTGCAAGGCAAATACTGCGGGGCGTGCCATGGGAAGGTCGCGTTTCCGGTGGCCACGGGGTGTGAACGCTGCCACACCAAGTTCCCCATGCCGCCCAATCGTGCCAAGCCGGAACTCATCGGCACGGTTACGCTCCGGCGTGCCGCCGGTGATTCCGCGTTAGGCGGCACCGTGGCGGGCAATGCCGCGGGCGTCCGCACGGAGCAGCTTCCGCCGGCACGTTTCCCTCACTGGGTGCATCGCAGCCGTTACCGCTGCGCAGCGTGCCATACAGACCCGTTCGAACTGGTGGCCGGTGCCAGCATCATCACCATGAAGGACATCAGCGAAGGGCGCGCGTGTGGCGTGTGCCACGATGGCAAAACCGCATTCCCCGCCTCGTTCGGCTACTGCGAACGCTGTCACGTCACACCGCCGAAAGCCGCGGAAGGACCGTGACATGCGATTCGTCCACGCGTGCACCGTCCTGGCGTGCGGCGCGGTCCCGGCGGCGCTGAGCGCACAAGGCCCACTCATTCGCCTCCGGCCTAACGCCGGCGAGATCGGCACTGAATTGCGCGGGGAACGGCGTGGGTACACCGGGAGCAGTGATGTGGACGATGTCTCGCAACGCACGTGGATCCGCATCCCGTTGTCGGGAACACTGCTGGCGCCCCAAATATTCACTTACGACCTTTCGCTCCGGCCCGTCTTTGGCCAGCAGCGCACGGGTGGCCTCGAGCGCCGTTTCTCCACACGCTCGACCGGTGTGGACTTCAACGCGTCCATGCTGCAGACGACGTACACGTCGCTCCAGCTTTTTGCCACGCGCGCGACGGGCTCCGCGGAAGGCGGTTTCGGTGGTGAGAGCTTTTTCCACAGCAGTGGCCGCGGCGCCACGGTGCGCCTCAATACCGCCTACCTCCCGCTGCACGCCGAAGTCTCGCGGCGCAACACGGACGATGTGTGGCACGCGTCCGTGAATTCCACACCGCTGCGTCGGCAAGAGCACCTAACGACGGTTCGTATAGGTGGCAGTAACTCCAAGACCACCATCGTGTATGATCAACAGCGTTTCACCGATCGCATCGGCACGCTGAGTTTTGCGGCACACAACCTGGCTCTTTCACACCGCGCCCGCTGGGGCCGCGGCAGCGTGCTCGAATCCTCGCTCGATCGCGGCGCCCGAACAGGAAGCGACCCTTTTTCACGCGCGATCTGGGTCGAACGTGTCACGCTTCGTCATGCCCGCGCGTTCACGTCGGACTGGTACTATCAAACGCGCCAGTCACACACGCAGGGGATCGCCTCCTCCGGATCGGCGCTCGGCGGCACCATGCGCTACGAGGTTGTCCGAGGGCTCACCACCTCGCTTCAAGGGACACGCCTAACGAGCAGTTACGCGCAGGGGAAGAGCGCATCCTTCAGCCTCGCGCCCCGCTTCGCCTGGCGCCAGCAGTTGTTTCCCGGCGGCTTCGTCTCCAGCAGCCTCGGTTTCGTGGCGGAGCGCGTTCGCCGGGAGATCACCGACGGGGAGTGGCTCGACGTTACGGAGGAACGTCACCGAATGGCGCCAGCGCGTGTCTTCACACTGGATCGGCCCCACGTCGATGCGGGGAGCGTGGTTGTGCGCAGTGCCGACCTGGTGCAGCGCTACGAACCAGGCATCGACTACCGCCTGGTGATTTTCGGGCCCCTGGTGCGTGTGCAGCTCATAACCGGCAGCCGCATCGCAGTTGGCGACGTCGTCGTCATTAGCTATCGCCACCGGCTGCTCGTCAAAACGCCGCATCGCGTCAGCAGAACCTCCTTCGACGCCGCCCTCACGACGCCACACCTCACCGTGACGCACAACCAGAACTGGCGCCAATTGAAACTCGAAGCGGGCCCACCCAGCGCGGTACCCCCCGAGGGCGACGACCGCGCCACGGGCATTAACCTGTACGCCACGGTCGGCCCGGCGCGCGCGAGCCTCGAAGTCGAGGAGCGCGCGCGTACCAAATCCTCATCTGATTTTATGAGCCGCGAGCTGCGCGTGGGCCTAACGCCTGGATGGACCGGTCGTTGGCACGGCTCGTTAGGCGGCGCGCTGGGGCGCACCCAGGCGAACGCCCGCGTCATGGACGTCATGAGCGGCAACATGAGCCTCGGCATGTCGCCCCTGGCAGCGCTGCGCCTCCAGGTAACCCTCGACGCCTGGACCATTCAACTCCCCGAGGCGAAGCGGGAACTCTACCTTGGGAGGAGCCTGGAGTTTGACTGGCGCATCGGCCAGATCGAGACGGAGTGGCGCTACTGGCATCAGACCCGCACGGCCGAACTCACCGGAAACCAGCAACGTCTATGGCTGCGCGTGTTGCGCCGATTCTAGCCCTTATAGGGCGCGACGTAAGGCAAAACCCTACACAAAGTCGGCCGTGCGCGCGTGGGGCCCAACGCAAAAATGGGTACATTCTGTCCCGTCACAACCAAATGCACCCGCGCTTCCACCGCTTGCACGCAGCCTCTGTATCCCAGCCTTTGAAACCTGTCGACCACTCCGCGTCGGACAGGCCTGTTGACGCTGTTTCCTTATCGGGTATCACCCGTCGCTTCGGCCACAAATGGGCCCTGCGCGGGATCGAACTCAATGTGGGACTTGGCGACCTTGTGGTAATCCAGGGGCACAACGGGGGCGGCAAAAGCACGCTGCTGCGCGTCATCGCGACCGCCGTCTCGCCGACAAACGGCACCGGGCGAGTCCTCGGGCTCGACCTCCGCAAAAATGCCGCAGAAATCCGCGTCGGGTGCGCCCTCCTGGGCGCCACCAACGGACTTTACGAAGACCTCAGCGCGCGCGAAAACCTGCACTTCGCCGCTCGCATGCTGGGCGTTAGGCACGCTGATCGTGTCATCGAAGACGCCCTGGAGCGCGTAAACCTTACAAACGACGCCGACGAACGGGTGCGCTCTTATTCCTCCGGTATGCAGCGAAGAGTGGCCATCGCGCGACTGATGCTGCGCGAGCCGCGATTGCTTTTGCTGGACGAGCCATTCAACGCCCTCGACGCCGATGGTGCTCAGCTCGTCAACAGCATGATCGCGGGTGCGCGCGATCGCGGTGCGGCGGCGATCGTCGTCTTGCACGACGTGGGTCGTTTGACGGCGACACCAACCGCGACGTTTGCGATGAAGCAAGGGCGCCTCTCGTGAGCACTCCCTGGGGGCGCGTGCGAGCGATCGCCTTGAAGGACCTCACCGCCGAGCGGCGCGCGAAGTCCAACATCATCGCAGTCGCCTCACTCGGCGCGCTCATCCTCCTCGTCTTCGGCTTCGCCGTTGGCCCGGACGCGGCCACGCTGCGAAATACCGCGGCCGGCATCCTCTGGCTTGCGGTGCTTTTTAGTGGCGTACTCGTCTTCCATCGCTCGTATCAACTGGAGTTGGAGGCTGGAGCGCTCGAAGCGCTACTACTTTATCCCGGCGAACGCTGGGAGATCTTCAGCGGCAAGCTGCTCGCGAATCTCTGCGTGGTATTGCTCGTGGAGGTTGTCATCATTCCGCTGGCACTGGTGCTCTACAGCATCACCGTCCCGTCGGAGTGGCTGCGCCTCCTCGGCGTCGTGTTTTTCGGAACGGTCGGCTTTGTCACGTTAGGCACCTTTTACGCCGCCATGGCCTCTCGCACGCGATCGCGCGACGTGCTCCTGCCACTGCTCCTCTTTCCGATGCTCGTCCCGGTGCTCCTGGCCGCCGGCGAGGGTTCGGCGGCGCTCCTCGCCGGGGATCCCATGGGAGACGCGGGTGTCTGGCTGCGACTACTCATGGCGTTTGATGTGATATTTCTCCTCGCCTCACTTCTCGTCTTCGAGCATATCATAGAAGCATGAGCAGCTCATCCTCGCTTCCTCTGTCGCACGGGTCGACCTGGTGGCGCCCGCTGCGCTGGATCGCGCCTCTCGCGCTGATCGCGGCTCAAGTCTTTGGCGTGTTGACTTCACCGCCAGACCGTGACATGGGGCATCTGCAGAAGATCATGTACGTACACGTGCCGGTCGCATGGAATTTTGCGCTGGCGTTTGTCGTGGTCTTTTACGCCAGTGCGCGCTACCTCTGGACGCGCGACGAGCGCCACGATTTGCTGGCCGCTTCAGCGGCCGAAGTGGGAACGGTCCTGACAGGGCTCACGCTCGTACTCGGCTCGATCTGGGGACGCGTGACGTGGGGCGTCTGGTGGACATGGGACGCGCGCCTAACGTCGACGGCTGTGCTCTTCATGGTCTTCATCAGCTATCTCGCGCTCCGTAGCTTCACGGAGGACCCCGAGCGCCGGGCGCGGTGGTCCGCAGCCGTGGGTATTTTCGGCGCTCTGAACGTCCCCATCGTTTATATGTCTGTGCGCTGGTGGCGCACGTTGCACCAGGTGCAGTCCAGTCCATCGACCGTAGATCCCATTTACGCCTGGGGCTTGCGATTGAACGCGATCGCGGTGCTGCTACTTCTCATATACTTCATCGCGCGCCGATACGAGGTTGCTCGCGCGGAGCGCGCGACTGAGCACCGGCGTGACGAGTTGGCCTTACAGCCGGAGGTCGCCCATGCCTGATGTGGCGGTGGTCGTCGCGGCGTACGCGATTGTATGGATCGTATTTGCGGGCTACGGATACTATCTGGCGCGACGCGGCCAGCAGGCGGCGTCGTCTGAGGGGAGTCTACGATGACGAGTAAGCGCATTTTAGGGATCGGCACCGCGGTCGCGATCGCGGGCGTCTTCGGCTACCTGCTGTTAGGCGGCATCGGCGAGAACATCGTCTATTTTCTGACACCGCAGGAGCTGCTCGCCCGCGAAGAGAAGGGAATCGACGTTCCTGTTCGTCTCGGCGGTCAGGTCGCTCCGGGTTCGGTGCAATGGAACGCGGCAGCGATCGATTTGCGCTTCAAGCTGACTGATGGCACCAAAGACGTGATGGTGCAGGCGCATAGCGCTCCGCCGGCGATGTTCCGCGACGGGCAGGGAGTCGTGGTGGAAGGTCGCTACGGACGCGACGGTGTGTTCCGGGCCGACAATTTGATGGTCAAGCATAACGAGGAGTATCGCGCGCCCGAGGACGGCAAGGCGCCGCGCGAGATGTACAAATCGCTCATGCAACGCACGTCCGATCAAAAATGACGCGTCTCATCGGTTTCGATGCACTGGCTGTCGCGTTAGGCGTCGCGCTCTTCGGCGTCATTGCCGCGCCCTTCGCCGCGCGGCGCAGCGATCACGCGCTGGGAGCGCTGCTGCGCGGCTGCGTCTATACGGTCTTCGGGCTGTCCAGCGTCGCTGTCGGGGCGATGATCTATGCGCTCGTGACGCACGATTTCAGCGTTTCGTACGTAGCGCAGGTCGGCAGCCGGTCGACGCCGCTCTTCTTTACGATCATCTCGTTATGGAGCGCGCTGGAAGGCTCGATCCTCTTCTGGATCTGGGTGCTGGCGCTCTACGCGGCGCTGGTCGTCTGGCGCAACCAGAATGTCCCCGGGCGGTTGATTCCATATGCCGGCGTATCGCTGCTCGCGGTCGCGTCGTTCTTTTTGATACTGCTCGTTGGTCCGGCGAA
>JBFMFA010000171.1:0-6683 GCA_040753195.1 Gemmatimonadota bacterium
GGCGTATTGGGACGTGACGAGACGGGAACGGTGCCGACATCGCCGAGCGTGGCCTTCGGCGCTCCGACGCGCGCGTTAGGCGCCGGCGCAGAAAGCGCGACGCACGTTGGCGCGTACAGCGAGGCTGAGATGAATCTCGGCGGGCTCGCAGTCACGCTGGGGGCGCGGGCTGATCGGCTGCCTGGCGAAGATGCGGTGAACGCAGATCCACGCGCCGCGTTGTCGTATACACGTGGTGTTTGGACGACGAGGCTGAGCGCTGGAGTATTTCACCAAGGGCGTTGGCGCGCGGAAGCCGCAATCCCCAATGGTGGGGACCCAGACGGCGTGCCGACGCGCGCCCAGCACCTGGTCGCCGGCCTCGAACGGAATGGCCTAACGTCGACTCTGCGCGTCGAGACGTATGCCAAGAACTATGGCGCGTATCATCACTCGGGTACGGGACCACAGGTTCACAGTGGCCGAGCGCGGGGGATTGATGTGCTGGCGCAGCGGAATGATGTGAACCGGTTGAGTGGATGGGTCGCGTATTCATTTGTCGACGCGTCGCTCCTGCTCGCCGATGGCTCGCGCGTCAGTTCAGCCTTTGACGTCACCCACTCGGCGACGGGCTCGATGACAGCGCGCCTAACGAACGACTGGAGCCTCGGCTACACCCTGCGGTACGGCACTGGTGCGCCAATGACGCCGATCACGGGAACAGCCACGAACTCGCAGGGAGTCACATTGCCGGTGTACGGCGCGGCTCTGAGTGAACGGATGCCAGAGTATGTGCGCATGGACGCCCGCGTTATGCGCTACATCCGCATGCCGCAGTTCTTGCTGACAACGTTCGTGGAGATGATCAACCTCACCGACCGCGCGAACGTCTCGATGATGACGTACGACGCGACGTATAACCGCCGCCAACCGATTCAGACATTCTTTGCGACGCGCACCTTCGTCGTGGGCGGGGAGCTGCAGTTTCGTTAAGGAGGCCTGACGGCTTTGTTGTGCGGACGCAAGCTTCGTTCACATGCGACATGACCACCCCGTCGAAGCCGCGCAGGCCGCTCTGGTTGGTGGATCAAACGAAACTGGGGCTAGCGACCCCTTGTGTCGGCTCCTGGGGGATATAGCTCTCCAATCGCAAAGTAGTGTCGTAAAACTCATACTGGAGAGCCCATGTATCACCCCATCGCTCGTGCAGTGCTGTTGCTGGTGCTTGTTGGATGCATGACGCCGGCCGCAGAACCGCCAGCGCCGCCGATGGATGCTGCTGCGATGCGCGATACCATAGCGGCACGCGAGAAGGAATGGTCCGCAGCGTTCATGGCCGGTGACGCAACCGCTATTGCGAACCTGTATTCCGAGGACGCAGCGTCCATCCAGCCAACCGGCGAGTGGAGTCGTGGTCGCACGGCGATCGCCGCACAGATCAAACAGCAACTGGACACCATTAACGTCACGGCGCGCGAAGATGTACCCGAAGAAGTGATCGTAGCTGGTGATCACCTTGTGGAGTTCGGCAAATACAGCTTCACGGGAACGACCAAGAAGGGAAACAAGCCGGTTTCCGGCGCGGGTCGTTATGTCGTCGTTTGGCGTAAGGACGCCGACGGTGCGTGGCGTCTATACCGTGATATGGGGAGCGAAGCGCCCAAGAAAATGTAACGCCTCTTCCTTCAACTGCTCCGAGGCGCGGACCAAGAACGTCTGGTCTGCTCCTCGCGGCGGTTTACCTACTGGCAGCAGTACTCGTTATGGTCGTGGACGGCCAACGGCCATTCCCGACCTCGGCATCGCTCGCGAGGAACGCGCGGACCTCATCGACAAATTGAGCCCACGCCGGCTCGTGCTCGAGCAGCACATGGTTGCGACTCTCCAACGAAACAAGTCGCGCTCCTGGAATGGCCGCTGCGAGTTGGCGCCCCGCCTCGAACGTGATCATCACTTCGTCACGCGCGTGAAGCACCAGCGTCGGAACTCGCAGTTTCGCAGCTTGCGCCCGCACATCTATTTGGTGCGTTGTCTCCATCACGCGCAGCGCGTTCTCCATGGGGACCGTGCGCGAGAGATCGTCAAACCACTGTAGCTGCTCTTGCGTCCCTTCGGGCACGAACAACTTGCCAAACACATGACGGAACGCTGGATTGTCGCGCCCCCAACCGACGCGCATCAAGTTGCGCAGGACCGTCGCCTCCAGCTCTTGCTGCGGTGTGACTGCACGGTAATTGCGCCCAATCACATACCCGCCGTACAGCACAAGCTTGCTCACTCGCTCGGGGTGCCTAACGGCATAGTCAATCGCAACGGCGCATCCTTGCGAAATTCCTAACACCGGAAAGCGCTCGAGCCCCGCAGCATCAGCCACAGCTTCGAGATCGCGCACAAACGCATCAAACGAAATGTCCGCCACGTCGTGATCGGAGTAGCCGCAACCGCGCGCGTCGTAGCGGATGAGCGTGTGATTCTCACCGAGCGCGCGAAGCCAATGGCGCCACACAGGACTATCCCAGTCGGACTCAAGATGTGTGAGCCAGTTCGCCGTCTTCACCAGCGGCGGTGCCCCCGCTCTGCCACTCGTCGCGTACGCGATCCTAACGCCATCGTGCGCGCGGCAGAATCGAATCGTCTGGTTAGGCTCCTTCGCCGCAGCTGCTGTCGCGGCTTCGGCACGCGTCGCCACATCAGCGCCAAAGCGAAAGCCGCGGCCGCGTACAGTCTGAATGACGCGCTGTGAACTTCCGTCATCGTTAAGCGCCTGACGCAGCGCCTTGATGCGACTGTTCAGCGTGCCGGGGGTGATGAAGCGAGTGCCCCACACTTGCTCGATCAATTCCTGCGTGGTGACGAGCCGGTCACGATTCTCCACGAGATGGCATAACACCGCGTACACCTGCGGCTCGAGGTGCTGCGGCTCGCCGGCGCGCCGCAACTCGCAGCGCCTGGTGTCTAGCGTGTAATCGCCGAATTCGTAAAGCATAACGTCACCTAACGCGCGTGCTGGCGAACTTGCTGTCGGGCGGTCGCGCCTCAGCCGTAATGCGTTGAAACCGCGCATCGCTGCGCAACGGATCGAAGTCCGCGTAACGCGTGTCCACATACAGATGCGCACCTCGCGGCTGCGCACGCTCCAGCACATCGATGGCGCGGCTGCGTTCTCCCACAGCAGTCAGCGCAACGCCGAGAAAGATCGCTTCCTCAACAGTCACAGATTTTTGGCGCAGCGCCGCCGACGCCAGAGCGCGCGCACGATTGCGTGCTGCCGCGCTATCTCCGCGCGCTGCCTCCACCACAGCGAACGTCGCCTCCGCATACGCCGGCCGCTCGGCAACACGACGCGCCGCTTGCGCATCGTCCAGCGCGCCTGCTTGATCGCCGAGTCGGGATTTGGCTAACGCGCGAACCGCGTAGGCGAGGTCCATGAAGCGATCGATGCCGATTGCGGAATCGAGTGCGCGCACCGCCTCGGCCAGGTTGCGACGTTGATAGTGCAACGCGCCGATCAGAAGAAACGTCCCAGCGCGACGCGGCTCGAGCGCAATTGCTTTTTCGTACGCCACGAACGCACTCGAATCTTCACCGAGATACGCCACCATGGAACCGTACTGATGCCACGCCTCGGCGTTCGTCGGGTCCAACGCGATGGCGCGCTCGAAGGCCGCACGAACACCAGTGAGTGTGCGCGGATGGCGATTCGCGAGCATGTAGCCATGCGCCATCCACGCGTCGGCGCTGGTTGAGTCGAGCGCTAGTGCACGTTCCGCTGCGGCGGTGCCTCTGCCTAACAAGGAATCCGGTGGCAGATCGGGATACGTCCAGCCCCATTCCAGATACATCGCATATCCATAGGCAGCGCGCGCGAGGGCAGGAGTGAAACTCGGGTCGAGGCGCAGCGCGCGCTCGTACTCTGTGATCGCGAGAGCGACCGTGCTGGGACTGCGTTGTGTGAGATAGTAATTGCCGCGCAGGAAGCAATCATATGCCTCCGCGTTGTTGGTCGGCCTGGTCGCAAGCGCTGCTGCTTCGGCCGACAACAGCTTCCCTGCGATCTGTTCTGCGACTTTGTGCGCAATATCAGCCTGGAGCGAAAGTATGTCGCTGGCGGCGTGGTCATAGTCGTTAGACCAGACCTGAAAGCCGCTGCGCGCATCGACGAGATGCACGGATGCCCGAACACGATCGCCAGCGCGCCTAACGCTGCCGTCGACGAGGTACGTGACACCGAGCTGCTTACCAACTTCGGCGAGGTTGCTCAGCTCCGTGCCGCGGTATTGGCGAACCGCGTGCCGACTTTTCACCTGCAAACGTTCAACGCGCGCCAAACGTGACGAGATCTCTTCACTGAGGCCGTCAGCCAGATACGCGTGTGCGGTGTCAGGCGAGAGGTTGTCGAAGTACAGCACGGCGAGGCTTCCCGAGCTGGTGGCTGGGGACTGTGCCGTGGGTTCCTTTTTGATGATCAGGAACGCGCCGACCAACACCACGGCAGCGATGCCCGCCATCCACGCGCGTGGGCGCGACACCATGTGCGCTGGTTGAGCGACCGGCTGGTCACCGCCGCCTAACGCTGCTGCTGGCGGAGCGCTCGGGGATTTGGGCGCAATCACGGGTTGCGCTTTGGGCCGGCTGAACGGCGGTTGAGCCGTTACCCCGGAAGCCCCGGCATCGGTACGCGCCAATACATCCGCGGCGAACCGAAAGCCGCGACCACGTACGGTCTGAATGACGCGCTGTGAACTCCCGTCATCGTTAAGCGCCTGACGCAGCGCCTTGATGCGGCTGTTCAGCGTCCCCGGCGTGATGAAACGTGTCCCCCACACATGCTCGATCAATTCCTGCGATGTGACGAGCCGGTCGCGGTGCTCCACGAGGTAACACAACACCGCATACACCTGCGGCTCCACGTGCTGCGGCTCGCCAGCGTGGCGCAATTCACAGCGCTTCGTATCAAGGGCGAACTCGCCGAATTCGAAAACCATAGCCTCATCCAACAGCGATGCTCTCCATGGAGTCTCCACGCACGCTCCATGGAAAGTTCAAGCAGCCGCGCACGCGTCACGGCCATGATACTGCCGCGGCGAAGAGGAAGCGATGGTGCAACACGCCTCTCGCCAGACACCGTCTTCGCGAATCGAGGCAATCATGGCTACCCGGATGTTCCCCGACACAACGTTCTATCCCTCGGCGGCTCTGGCGGGTGAGGCACCCCCCGAACAGCTGGCTTACGTCGCCCTACTGGCAACCGAGGGTAACGGCAAAACCAACGGCAAAACCGACGCACTCGGCGTCATAGATACCGACCCTGCATCCCCCGAGTATGGTCGACTGGTCGGCAGGCTGGACTTCCCGCACGCCGGCAATGAGCTGCACCACTTCGGTTGGAATGCGTGCAGCTCGCACCTCTGCGGCTACGCGCCGAACCCGCACGTCGAGCGACGCTACCTCGTCGTCCCGGGCACGCACAGCTCGCGCATTCATGTCGTCGACACCAAGCCCGATGCGCGCAACCCGCGCCTGGTAAAGGTCATCGAAGGCGAAGAGGTGATGCGCAAGACCGGGTATGCGGCACCACACACCGTGCATTGCGGACCCGACGGCATCTATATGAATGCGTTGGGATCGCCTAACGGTGATGGGCCGGGCGGCATCTTCATGCTCGATCACGAAACGTTCGACGTGAAGGGCGCCTGGGAAATAGATCGGGGCCCCCAGCGCCTCGCGTACGACTTCTGGTGGCACCTCGGGCACGACACGATGATCACGAGCGAGTGGGGGACGCCGAACATGGTGAAGGACGGCATCAACCCCGAGCTGTTGTTAGGCGGCAAATACGGCAACGCGTTGCACGTGTGGGATTTCAAGAAGCGCACCCACCAAAAGAAGCTGGAGTTAGGCGCCGAGCAGCAGATGGCGTTGGAGCTGAGGCCGGCGCACAATCCGCGAAAGGCGTACGGCTTCGTCGGCGTCGTGGTGAGTCTCGTTGATCTCTCGAGCTCGATCTGGGTCTGGTACCGCGACAAGGATTCGGGTGAGTGGGCCACGAAGAAGGTGATCGAGATCCCGGCGGAGCCAGCGGATCCGAGCGACTTGCCGCCGCTGCTCCAGGGTTTCAAAGCAGTGCCGCCGCTCGTGAGCGACATCAACCTCTCGCTGGATGATCGCGTCCTCTACGTCTCCTGCTGGGGGACTGGGGAGCTGCGTCAATACGACGTGTCCAACCCGTTCGAACCGAAGCTCACGGGTTCGGTGAAGATCGGAGGCATCGTTAGGCGTCAGTCGCATGTGTCGCATCCCGAAAAGGCGCTGAACGGTGGTCCGCAGATGGTGGAAGTGAGCCGCGACGGGAAGCGCGTGTACATCACGAACTCGCTGTACAGCCCCTGGGACGCGCAGTTCTACCCGGACGGCATCCGTGGCTGGATCGCCCAGCTGGATGTCGCCCCGGCAGGCGGGATGACGTTCGACAAGCGGTTCCTCGTGGAGATGGAAGATGGTCTGCGGCCACACCAGGTGCGCCTGCAGGGCGGTGACGCGTCTTCGGACTCGTTCTGCTACGCCTGACATGTACGCCTCGATCGTGCTACTCGGCGCGTTCCACGGGATCAATCCCGGCATGGGGTGGCTCTTCGCTGTCGCGCTCGGGCTCCAGGCCGGAAGTGGTCGCGCTGTGCTGCGCGCCCTGGGTCCGCTCGCGTTGG
>JBFMFA010000172.1:0-6679 GCA_040753195.1 Gemmatimonadota bacterium
CGCGGCGATGGACTCGGGGCCAGCGCAGGTAATCGTACTCGGGCGAACTCAGCTCCTGGATCCAGCCGGCGGTTTCGAAAGTTTTCGCCGCGAGCACGATAACGACGACCGCCGTCAGTTGCGCGCGCGCGTCGTTCGCGATCTCAAACGCATCGCCGCGGCGGAGCAGCGCGAGATTCTCGCGCAGCTCGGCAAAACATCAGCTACTCGTTCATTATGGATTGTGAACGCGATGGTGCTGACGCTTACAGCCGATGAGATCCGCCGCGCGTCGGCGCTCGATGCCGTTGGTTTCATCTATCGCACGAACGAGACGATCGGCCCCGCACAGTCCGGTGCAGGGATGCCCATCGTGCCGGCGGCCACGAGTCGAGCATTCAGCGCCGCGAATCGTCGAATCGCGTGGAACGTGCAGTCGTTAGGCGCACCGCGTGTGTGGCAGGAGCTGGGCGTCACCGGTGAAGGAGCGACGGTCGCCGTGCTTGATTTCGGCGTGAATTACATGCACCAGGATCTCACGACGAACCTGTGGCGCAACGCTGGTGAGATTCCGGAGAACGGCCGCGACGACGACGCGAATGGATACGTGGACGACATTCACGGCTTCGATTTCGCGTCGATGCGACCACAGTTGCGCGACACGACGGGAGCGTATCAGCACGGGACTGTGGTATCGGGCATCGTCGCCGGTGACGGCACGAGCGGCATCATCACCGGTGTCGCCCCACGCGCGCGTCTCATGATGATGCGCGGCAACGGCCCGAGCGCGGCTGCGCTCGCGCACCAATATGCGCTCGAGAACGGCGCCGATGTGCTGAGCATGAGTTTCAGTCTCGCGAACCTCGGCAACCTGAGGGGTTTTTGGCGCATGATGAGCGACCATGCGACGGCCGCGGGGCTCTTTCTCGTTGGTGGTGCGGGGAATTTTCGAACGAGCGCACAGGTCCCCGTGCAGCACTGGGCCCCGAAGGACGCGCCTAACGTCGTCTCGGTGGGCGGCGTGGACAGTGTTCTGCAAATCGTGCCGTTCAGCAGCGGTGGTCCGGCCGAATGGTCGACCGTAGAGCTGTATCGCGACTATCCGATGCCTAACGGGATAACCAAACCCGACGTGGTTGGATTTCCGGGCGGCTATCCGATCCTCGGCGCGGGAAACACCGGCTACGTCGATCCAAATCCCAACGTGAAGGGGAACTCGTTCAGCGGACCACAAGGCGCGGGCGTTGCGGCGCTCATTTTTGCTGCCGCGCCGCAGCTCTCCGCATGGCGGGCGCGTGACATCATCGAGCGCACCGCGCGAGATCTGGGTCCGTCTGGGAAGGACAACGATTTCGGATCGGGTCTACTCGATGCGTTCGCGGCCGTGCAAGCAGCGAGGTCCGCGCTCAAGCGTTGACAGCTATCTGGCGCAAGTGCAAGAGCGGATCGCGCGATTGGGTAGGCGCTGGTGGCTCCTGCGATCAGGAGTGCGGAACCCCGGCACCACACGTGTGGTGAGCCAGCCAACGCACCTGCGGCAAAGTCGACTGCTACCGTGGCAAAGATGAAGTCATAGGGTAACGCCGTGTTAGGAACACGTCCGCTCGCCGAAAGGATGCGACGTCCGATCAGCAAGTAACGATTTCGCGTCTGGATCACCACGGGTTGTACTGGTAGCCCTGTGCCTGGAAAACGTTAAGCGCGGTCATCGCTGAAATCGCGAGCTGCACACCTGGCAGCAATTCCTCGCGCTTCACGCCGCGGAAACCTGCCGTCTGTCCACACAGCACGAGTTGCACGTTGTTCGCGAGGAGCTCTTCGACCAGCTGCTTGCTCGGATTGGTCTTGCCGGCGAACCGGGCACCGTAGGCCGAGTCGGACAGGAGCGACATCCAGCCCGAGCCATGCACGACAGCGGCGGCGTGCACACGTTCCTTCGGTATGCCGTGCCGTGCGTGCAGGTTGAGGTAGCGAGCAATCGTCGTGAGCTGCTGGTTAGGACCAACGGTGTCGGCGCGATCGATCACCCAAACGCCTTTGAAGACATGACCGTCGGGGATCTTGAAGGTGGCGTCGTCGACGTGCACAGATCGTCCCGTGCTTTGGATCACTGGCCCGGACTGAGTCATGCTCGGCGGCTGCTGGGCGGCGAGGGAGACCGGACCGGCGAGGAGGGCAATAAGAGCTGCGAACGCTATCGTTAGGCGGAGCGCTGTGGTCGATGCAATCTGGAGAGACATGGTGGAATGCGGGCGCTGGGTAAGCCAACGGCACGGCGCCTCGCACCAGGGAGTGCGGCGAGGCGATGGTATCCAAAGCTATCGCCCGGTCACTCAGTTTCCACGGGCTTGGAATCCTGGCATTCGCCAGTGCGTGGCGGCAGGATTCAATTCCCGCCATCACGGACGACAAGCATGACTCAGCCACAGGCTGACGAGCGTGGCCTGACTACGGGGGTCCTCCTCCTCATGTTGGGCGCATTCGAGGTCGCGATCATCTACGTCCTGCTAGCCATCGAAACGCCGATCTCCAACTGGGCGCGACGGGAAGCTGAGACTTGGCCCGGCCGGCTGCTGCTCGCAGTGATTGGTTTGGCCGTAATCTCCATGACGATGATCGTCGTACTCACGTTCGCGGAGCGACGTCGGGCGCGTCGTAGCGCCGACAGCCCGACCTGAAAGACACCTAACGAGCGTTCGCTGCGTGACCCAGCATCGCGCGCACGATGCGGCTCGTATGAACGCGTGCGCCGAGACGCGTTAGCGTGTGATACAGACCCATCTCCGCGCGCGCGAGGAACGTATACTCGGGAAGCGCGCCGCGCGTGCGCAATAACTTACGCGACTCATTGAGGTAATCCCGCACAACGGTCCCCACACCAAAGTCGAACGGGACGTCGTCTTTCTCCCGCTCAGGCGGATACACTCGCCGAAAGAAGTTCTCGGCGAATTCCACCAGGCTGCGTCGTGCGGCGGGACGCAGCTTGGCACCGAAGATTGCGTAACGTCTCTCCAGCAGCGTGTGGAAATGCTGCGAGTCACGCGCCCCTGGGTACAGATACAACCGACGCAAGTCCTCGGCGAAGGATGGCGTTAGGTACTTCACACAACCGAAGTCCACCAAGCCGACCGTGCCGTCGTCAGCATAGAGATAGTTGCCAGCGTTCGGGTCAGCGTGAAACGCCTTGATACGCAGCAACTGGAAGTAGAACAGCTCGAACAAGCGCTCTCCCACGCGATCGCGCAACGCCTGCGATGGTCGCCGCCGGAGCCACTCGTCGAGATGGAGGCCGGGCAGCAGCGACATGGTGAGCACCTGCGCTGACGAGAGCCCGCGATGGATGCGAGGGACGGTCACGAACGCGAGCGGTGCCAGCCGCTGAGCGAATAACTCGGTGTTGTCCGCCTCACGCCGATAGTCGGTCTCGGCGACGATCTGCGCTTCAAGTTCGTCGATCGTGGCTTTCGGAATGTGTCCCGTTACCTGCGCGGGGCGCGAGACGACACGGAACCACGCGAAGTCATGCGCTACGGCGTCACGGATGTTCGGGTACTGTATCTTCACGGCGACCGCGTGCCCATCGCGCGTCACGGCGCGATGCACTTGACCTAACGAGGCGGCGGCGAAGGGTTCTGTTTCGAATTCGCGGAAGAGTTCCTCGGGATCGCGACCCATGCTGGTGCGGAACTGGGCTCGCAGGAGCGATGGGTGCATGGCGGGCGCCTGCATTTGCAGCTTCGACAGCTCTTCGAGAGCTTCGTTAGGCAATACGCCTCCCTGCAGACTCAACGCCTGTCCGAGCTTCATGGCGGGGCCGCGCAATTGCTCCATCTCATGGCGCACGCGGCGGGCGGCGCGCCCGTGCGCAGCCTTCAGCTTTGCCTCGCGCGCGGTGTCATCAAGGAAGGCGCGCTGCAGCATGTAGCCCATGTAACTTCCCGCCACGTTGACCCCGAGTCCGGCCATACGCAGCGCACGACGTGCGGGCGAGCTGCGCGCTGACGCTTTGCGACCTGTCTGACCGTCGTCCATCGACGCGCGCACGTTAGGCGCCCCGCTTCAGCATCGAGACGCCCACCTTCAGCGAGCGATCGAGGAAGGCGAGCGTCTTTTGTTTGCCGTCTGACGTATCGTGGAGCCAGAAGAGCAGCGTGGCGAGATAAAAAACCCAGAACGCGTCTGGCGCCCACCATCGGATAGGAATGAACCGCTTCTTAGAAATCGCCGCTTCCATCAAATCTTCAACGAACGCGACGTACCGGAGTCGCAGCGCCTGCGCTCTGTGGCTCAGAATGCCGAGTTTTGACGATGGCTTGAGCGCCTCGACGAGCGCGTTGCCGATGAAGCGCTCATACGGCGCGATGTACTCGAGCTGGCGCTGAATCAACGCAAAGAGCTTCTCTTCAAGTGACGCCTTGCTGAGCCGAGCGTTGTCGCGAACTGACTTTATTGCGTGCTCCACTTCCTGCTCGAAGAAGTGCAGGGCGATGTCGTCTTTGGTGCGGAAGTAATTGAAGACGGTTCCTTCGGCGATGCCGGCCTTGCGCGCGATGGCTTTCGTCGTCGTGGCATCGAAGCCGCTCGACTGGAACAGTTCGAGCGCGGCCTCCACGATGCGTTGCCGCGTCGCATCTTTCTTTTCGGCACGGTTGGCGCGCCGCTTGGTCTTTGGAGCTGGTCGACGCTCTTTCGGGCGCGTCCGGAGCGTTCTGGCGGGCATGCGGGTCACAGTGGCCAAATAATGAGTGCACTCATATTCTACGTGAGTGCACTCATTTTGTCACGTCTGGATTGGGCCTTATTCGTCGATTCGGCCGAGGCGGATGTCCGTCGATCCGATCGGGAGTGTGTACATGCTGCCATCGTCCGCGATGGTCCACCCCTTCGGTCGAACGCTATTCACGCCCCGCGCGAACAGGCGGCGCGGCAGCGCGCCGTCCGGCGCCGGTAACAAATGGTAGTAGACGAGCAACTTCACGTTCGCGTCGTTTGCGATCCGCGCGGCTTCCTCCGGTGTGATGTGATAGTCCTCGATGTCGTGCATGATGGCGGCCGTACCCTTGCGGCCCGCCGATGTCGCCGCAGAACCTAACGAGCGCGTCATATTGGTGGCGATCGCCTCCGAAACCAGCACGTCGGCGTCACGCGCCGCGGCCGCCAGCGGTGGGTGATACTTGAGGTCGCCGGTGATCACGACCGAACGCCCTTTATAATCGAAGCGATACGCATACGCCGGCTCGATCGGCGCATGGTTCACCTCGATCGCCGTGATGCGCAGGCCGCCCTCATCCAGCACGATCGCGCTGCGCGACTTCGCCGGTGTGGCCGGGCCGTCCAGCTCGACGGTCCGCGCGATCATCGGCCATGTCGCCGAAGGCATGATGTCTTCACCGTGGTGCGTCGTGCGATACCCCTGATCCATGCGATACGCATCGTTGAAGCCGGCGACAACGCGCTCGATTCCAGGGCCGCCGTACACAGTGAGTGGCGTCGCGCGGCCGCCGGCCCATGTCTGCAGGTTGAGCTCGCCCAGGTCGCCGATATGATCGGAGTGGAAGTGTGTGAGCAGCACGGCGCCGATCTTCGAGAGGGGGATGCCCCAGAGTACCAGATTCTCGGTGGACTCCGGGCCCGTGTCCACGACATAGAACTTCCCGCCGGCAAACACCGCCACGCATGCCTTCGCGCGGCTCGCGCTCGGCAGCGGTGCCGACGAACCACACACCGCGACGCGCAGCGCGTCGTCGTT
Source organism: Gemmatimonadota bacterium (assembly GCA_040753195.1). GTDB lineage: Bacteria > Gemmatimonadota > Gemmatimonadetes > Gemmatimonadales > Gemmatimonadaceae > DASYRX01. Next base: position 5,729 of record JBFMFA010000172.1, read on the forward strand.
CAAGGGTGCGCTATTTACGGTTGCCGCCATCTTCTGCGCGGCACGATCGAAGATCGCCTGGAGGAGTTGCGGGCTGAGCATGATCGCCGCAAACGCGGCGCCTAACGTGGCAACCAGCGATCCTGCCGCAACGAGCCATCGACGCGAGCGACGCGTCGGGCCCTCGATCCGGGTGGACATTGCACGCGACCCGGTGACGAGCAACAGCGCGAGGCCGGCTTCAGCACCTAACGCGAGTCCGTCACCTGCCGACGGGCCGTCGAGCAGCATGCCGACCAGACGGCCGGTCGCGACGGCGCCGAGCAACGCGGCTGCGGCGAGAAACCAGGGGCGCTGGCGAGTGCGAAATGCCGCGCCGCAGAGCAGAGCGAGGCCCAGGAACAGGCCGCCAACGTCGGCGCGGAGCGCCGTTAGGCCGCCCGGCGCTGCAACCGCAAGGCCGAGGCGAGCCGCCGCCGAAGCGGGGAAGAGCCAGAAATAGCCACCGAGACTGGCGAAGAGCAGCGCTGCCGCGGCGGCAGCCACACGAGTGATGTATGAGCGAGTCATTGTAGTAGTCTCCAGTCGATTCAAATCGTTATGAGGGTGCGCGAGGCCCGATTGGCCAGCGCGCGTTCGATCATGAGCCTGGCCACCATGGGCCCAGCATTCTGATTCTGTCCGGTGATCAGGTTTCCATCGGCGACGTAGTAGTTGGCGAAGAAGTCGCGCACGGGGTGCGTGCGGCATTCGAACAGCGCACCGGCCGCCCTCAGCGCGCTTTCGGGGTGGAGCGGTGTGATTTCGACGCCGAGCTGGCGCACTTGCCTGTCGGTTACAGCCGTTAGGCGACGCCCTTTCACGAGCAGCTCACCGTCGGCGCCTCGTGCACGAAGCAGTCCGAGTGGGCCGTGACAAATGCCACCGATGACGCGGCCCGCGGCGTTGGCCACACTCACCTGCTCGCCGATG
>JBFMFA010000173.1:0-6599 GCA_040753195.1 Gemmatimonadota bacterium
TCAGCGCGTCGTAACGCACAACGACGTCCCATTCGGCTGACGTCAGCATGTTGTCGAAGAGCCGCCGCGCCGCCCATAACTCCACACGGTAGTGCAGGCGCATCGGGAACCCATTGCGCACCAACACCAGCATCGCCGTATCACCCACGACGCCGGCGGCGCGCAGAATCGGTCCGTCCCTCGTTAGGGCTGACGTGGGAGGCAGAGCCAGCTCGAGGCGGGGTCGCGCCTGTGCCGCCGCAACCCCGCTCGCGAATACGAGTGCCGCTAGGGCAAGCCCGCCTCCCTTCACTAAATCCGCGGTTTCAGCCTAACGAAGAAGTTCACGGGCTGATCCTTCCCGGAAAGCGCCTTGGCGACGTAGAAGCCAACGTTGTCCAGCAACAGACCAATGCCAACATCCGTGCGGAACGTTCCCCCTTTCGGGAGCTTTCCCTTGTCATACGTCAGGTTCTCGACGTCTGCTGCCGGCGTCACCAGCCATCCGCGACCCGCATCGGCGAACAGCACCCATTGGGCACCGCGACCATAACCGCGCTTCCACGGCCGCCAATCATCGTCGAAGATGCCGAACGGATCGAGGTCCAGGTCGCCGCGGAATTCGATCTGCGCGAGCGCGATGCGGTCGCATTGCGCCGGCATCCCGGGAACCGCGGCAGCCGGACTTCCGGGAAGCGCGGGATCTGCCGAGGAACACGTGAGCACGTCGGTCGTGCCATCGAGGGCGCGCCTGAAATCATATCCGGGCAGACTCCCTAAACCACCCAGGGACAAGCGCCGCTGCAGCGGAAGCGGATCGCCATCGAGCCAACCGCCTAACACCACGCGCATATTCAGTTGTCCGTCAGGGGAGAGCCTGTTATAGCGACGGATATCGAGCACGCCCCGCGTATAATCCACCGGCCCTGGTGTCACGCTACGGGTAAAGAAGGACGTTGGTCCTAATGTGCGCAGCTCGCCACGCCCCTGTTCGACATCCGCCGTGACATACCATCCGGACCATGGATCATCTTCGTCGTTGCGCGTGTCGATGCGCAGCGTGCCACTGACGATATGCAGTTTCGCGTCGTCGGTCGTCGGGTTCGCTCGCCAGCCGTCGCTATTGCGGAAGAGCGTAAAGGGATCGCGCGAGCCGCGCGATGCCCAACTCTGATCGCTGAATGAGAGCGTCAGATCCGCCGAACGCGTTAGGTAAAGGCCGGCGTAGACGGCGCCGCCATGTCTGTTGAAGTAGTCGCGATAGTCACGGTGCAGGAAGAACGTCGCCAGGCCCACTTCGGTGTCGCTCAGCTGCCAATCCTCCACCGCGTCGACGACGTCGAAGAGTCTCCCGCCGAACCGTAAACCGCTGTCTTCTCCAAGCTCGAACTCCAGCTTGACGTTGTGACCGAACGTGTGTTCCGCGCGCTCGAAGTTGCCGACCGTGCGAACGATGCCTAACGCATCAAGGCGCACACGCCCCCAACCGAGGTCTCTCCCTAACGAGGGCCCGATGAGGACCGGCAAGCCTTCGACGCGGTTGTATGTGCGCGCTGACAGCAGCCGCAGGTCGCTCCAGCCGCGCGTCGACCAGCGTTCGCGGCTGCGCCACCAGCGCACATCGACGTCATCCGATTCATCGTCGCGTTCCCGCAGCACGAGCACCGTTCCTTCGCGCTGGTACGACACGCTCGAAGCATACACCCGGATATCGCCCTGCACGGTCGCTCGTTCTCGCCCCTCGAGGCGCCCGCCAACGATCAGAATGTCGCGCTCGACGCGCGAGCCGGGTTCGAGGAAGACCGACCCGTTGATCGCGACGACGCGACCGCGCACATGGCCGGCGATCGACAGTGGCCCGTCGAGTACGGCGACATCAGAATCCACAACGCGTCCACTCTCGATGTCGTACGATCCGCCGACGCGCAGAGTCCCGGGAGCGTTATAGATGCGGGCGAGTTCTTCGATGACTTCGCGCGGAACCGAACGTGCTTGCAGCTGGGAAACCCGCAGGGAGTCGGGCCGCTGCGCGGCGACGACGTTCGTCGCCACGACGCTCGTCAGCAGGAGTCCCAACGTGAGAAGTCCGGATCGCATGAGCACTCTCGAGTGTGTTGTTCGACCACGCCATAGGCATGGGCCGTGCCGGCCTCGTCACCAATGCCTAACGCCTTTTCCGCGTATGACTTGCGTCTCCGCGGAGACGTCCCCACCGCCCGCGGCATCCTCCCGAGTGGTCAAACCGGGTGTGTCACTCCGCTATCGCTGACGATACCGAGTCGTCGCATGCGCCGGTAGAGATTGGGCCGATCGGTTTGGAGCCGTCGAGCGGCTTCGGCGATGTTCCCGGACGCCGCCGTCAGTGCATTGACGATGAGAAATCGCTCGTAGGCGTCGAGGGCGTCAGCCAGCGGAAGCTCCGTGTCACTTGTCGCCGGGACCTCTACTGCGCTGGCCTGGCCTCGCAGTTCGAGGCTCGCCGGCACGACCTCCTGCACCTGGACGGCGCTCACGTGCTGTCCCGCGTGCAGAATGACGAGTCGCTCGACGATGTTCGCCAGTTCGCGCACGTTTCCAGGCCAGCGATAACGTGCCAGCGCCGTCAGGGCATCGTCGCCCCACGTTGGGAGCGTGCGGCCGGTGCGTGCGCGGTGCAACGCGCTGAAATGCCTAACGAGCGCAGGGATGTCTTCCAGGCGTTCGCGCAGGGGCGGCAGTTTGAGCGGGATGACGTTGAGCCGGAACAACAGGTCATCGCGAAACGCCCCTTCGCGCGACGCCCGCTCGAGGTCCTTGTTCGTGGCGGCGACAATGCGCACGTCGATGGTGATCGGTTTCCCGCCGCCAACGCGTTCGATTTCCCGCGCTTCGATCGCCCGCAGGAGCTTGGCTTGCGCTTCGGGCCCCAGGTCGCCGACTTCGTCGAGAAAGAGCGACCCTTTGTCGGCCAGCTCGAAACGTCCGATACGACGTTCGGTCGCACCGGTGAACGCGCCTTTTTCGTGCCCGAACATCTCGCTTTCCACCAGATCGCGCGGAATGGCAGCGCAGTTCACGCGCACGAAGGCGCGCTCGCGCCGCGCGCTGTCGTTATGTATCGCTGCGGCGACGAGTTCCTTGCCGGTCCCCGACTCGCCGTAGATCAGCACCCGCGCATCGGTTGGCGCTACACGCGCGATCAGCTCGCGCACGCGCTGCATAACGACGCTGCTGCCGACCATCACGCCGCCGAGCCCGGCTTCTTCACGCAGCGCTCGCGCCTCGCGCCGGGCGCCTCGTAATTCCAGCGCGGCGCTGACGGTGACGAGCACCGCTTCCGGCGTCAGCGGCTTTTCAAGAAAGGCGAAGGCGCCGAGTTTGGTCGCGCGCACGGCGTCGGCGAGCCCGGCGCGGCCGGACATCATGATGACGGGAAGATCCGGCTGCTGCTCGCGCAGGGAACGCAAAAGCCCCATGCCGTCCATCTCGCCTGGCATCATGAGATCGACCAGGACGACGTCGGGCTCGGCGTCGAGGACTTGTGCGAGTCCCGCTGCGGCGTTTTCTGCCAGACGCACGTCGTGCCCCTCTCCAGAGAGGAGCGCGCCGACCATGCGGCGGATATTCGCTTCGTCGTCGACGAGGAGGACGGACGCCACGAAACGCGTTAGGTGCCGCTCTCGCCGCGCCGCACGGGTTCAGCGGCACGCTGCGCCATGACAGGCTCGGCGAGTGGGTTCGGTGCAGGGAGGGCGCGCAGCTCGTGCACCTGCTTATTGACGTAGCGCTGGCCCTCCGAGATACGCTCCACCTCGACGGCCATCGCTTCAATGGCCTGTTCGATACGATCGAGCCGCGGAGCGATCACATCGGGTGGGGTGCCTTCGTGTCCGCGACGGTCGATGCGTCGGCCTAACGCGCGGAAGAGGGGGCCGAAGATGATCGTGGCGGCTGTCAGCGCGGCCAACACGATCACCAAGACCATGACGCCTTCCGGCACATCGTTGCTCGGCGGCATTGGTGGCGGTTGCACGGTGACTGCCTGCGCGTCCTGCTGTGCCTGAATCGCCGCGTCGCGCGCCGCCTGAATCGCGTCTTGGATTTGCTGACGCAGCTGTTCGCGCGTCGGCGGAGCTTGTGGCGCTTGCGGCGTAGGCGGTGGCTGCTCGGCCTGCATCAGAATAAGGTCGGTAGTCATTGGGCTCCTTGGCCGCTCGCTTAGTGCGTGGAATGTGGCTCGCGACCGATCGCGAGCGGCTCTTTGCGCGGTGTGCCTTCGCTCAGCAGCCGCGTGGCGAAGCGTTGCCCCTCGGAGAGACGCTCAACCTCGACCGCGATGGCATCGACGGCCTGCTCGATGCGTTCGAGGCGCTGGTCCAACCCTCCGCTGACTCCCCCTAACGAGCGCAGATTGTGTTTCCGTTCCTGGTGCTTGAACCACATCCTCGCAAACGTCAACACGATGGTCGTCATCGATGCGAAGACGATGAAGAGCGACACCACTTCTCCGAATTCCATATGTTCTCCCTCAGGCGCTCGGTCGCCGCGACGTTTCGGACGGCAACGCCACGCGTTCGGGCATCTTGTCGGACATCAGGCGTGTGACGAAGCGCTGCCCTTCGGAAATGCGTTCAATCTCCAGCGCCATGGCGTCGATAGCCTGCTCGATGCGGGCCAGGCGCTGCGTCGCTTCGGGGTCGCTGCGCGGCAGGCGCGCCTCGCTCTCCCAACGCCTGCCTAACGCGCGCACCAGTGGGACGCCGATGGCGAGTATAATGATCATCATCATGCCGGCGAGCGGTATTACAATATCTTCGTCCACGCGCTACACCTCTCGGTCGTGTTGGCTTGCTGCCAGCGCCCGCGACTCGGCGCGGTCGCTCAACAGCTTGGTCGTGTATCGCTGCCCTTCGGCGATGCGTTCCACTTGAACCGCAATGGCGTCGAGTGCGGTTTCCATGCGCTCCATACGCTCGTTGATCTCACCTCGCATCGGATCGGAACCTAACGCGCGGTGCTCCATCCGCCTGCCGAGCGCACGCCAAATTGGCGTCATCGCCAAGGCAGCTACGGAAAGAAACGCGAACAGGGCCACGGGCACGATGAACGGGTTGTACATACTCACCTTCCTCCAGTGGAATGCCCCGCCACGGGGATGCTAATTCGCACCTCCGTTCCCACGCCAGGATTGGATGCTGCGGCAACGGTGCCACCGTGCGCTTCAACGGTCTGACGGACAATCGCCAGGCCCAGCCCTGTGCCACCGGGTTTGTGCGTCACATACGGTTCCCAGATCGTCGCTAGGCGATCAGCGGGAATCCCCTCACCCGAGTCGCGTACGGCGATCGTCAGCAGTTCATGTCCGTTGTTGCGGGCGCGATCGACCGTCACGCCGATCTGCGGCGTTGCTTGTGACGCGCAGGCCTCCACCGCATTGAGCAGCACATTGGAGAGCGCGCGCTGCAAGGCATCGTAGTGTCCGGTCACGCGTGGAAGGTCCGACGCGATGTCGACAGACAGTGCCACGTTAGGTGGTATCGTGGCGCGCGTGGTGTAACGCACCATCTCTTCCACGTCGACTTCGGCGGCCGGCCCTTCGGGGAGGCGGCCGAATTGGGCGAAATTGCGGGCGAGGCCCTCCAGGCGCTCTGTTTCGACGCGGATCACGTCGAGGGGTTCCTGCAGCTCGTTAGGTGCGTTTTGCTCGATGCGGGAGAGGGCAAAGCGGATCGGCGTAAGAGGGTTCTTCAGCTCGTGCGCGACCCGGCGCGCGCTCTCACGGAAGGCACGCAAACGCTCGGCTTCCAGTTCGCGCGCACGGGCCTTGTCCAGCGCGCTCGCCATCGTCCGCATATGCGTGCGCAGCACGTCGAACTCCGGCGCACCGCGCAACGGCTCCGCCGCGGGAAGTGCCTCCCCGCTCGCGATCCTTTCCGTCCATCCGACCAACTGATCGACAGGCCGGCTCAGTTGCCTGCTGAGATGTCCGGCGACGCGCGATGCTGCGAATCCAAGCACGGCCAAGAGCACTACTCCGCCTAACAAGACGGCGGGCGATGCGCGTTCCGAGAGGAAACGCAGGCGCCGCGCCTGGGTGATCGACTCTTCCAGCTCGCGGGCGTGAGCCCCGACCTGCGCGCGTTGACCCGGCGACAGGTTGGCCGACGACAGCGTCGTAACGAGCTCTTTGCCCGACTCAGCCAAGCGATCCCACGCTGCCCCCGCGCCGACCCACTGAAGTGTCTTGTTCGCCAGCACTCCCCACGCCAGCGTCAACACCAACGCAGGTACGACCGCAAACAGCAGGAGAATGCCAAAGAGTCGCGAACGAAATGCGAGACGGGTCACGTACGTCACCCTGCAGGTCCAGTTTCGAAGCTAGCGGCAAGTCACGGCGCCGTAAGGCTTTCAGCAGTTCTCATGGCGGACAACTCAAAACTCCTTCTTCAATGCTGACACACACGTCCTACCTCACGTTCAAAACTCATAAGAGGCATGAGATCATCGACATAACCGATGAGGTCGAGAAATGCCGAGCCGCGGCGGGGATTCGGGAGGGGTTTGTGCTCGTTTCTGCCATGCATATATCGGCCAGTGTCTTCGTGAATGACCACGAATCCGGGCTATGGCAGGACATACTC
>JBFMFA010000174.1:0-6597 GCA_040753195.1 Gemmatimonadota bacterium
CGACCGCGAGTAGAATCGCTTCGACCACATACCCATTCGTTTCTTCGAGATTCTGTACATCGCCGCCGAAGACGGCGCGGTAACCGGTGGGCAAGCCGATGCTCGTGATCGTATCACGCGCCGCGTCGGCCACCGAACCCATGTTATACCCAGGCAACACGCCGGCGCCTAACGAGATCTGGCGCTCCAGGCTGCGCCGCTCGATCTGCTGTGGCCCAACGCCGGCGCGAATGTCCGCCACTTGCGCCAGCGGCACGGTGGTCACTTGCCCCGTGCGCGCATCGACGTTGCTGCTCAGAACAGGAATGCGCGCTACGTCTTCGGGAGAGACGCGCATCGAATCCGGATACACGACGATGACATCGTGCTGGTACCCGTTCGGATCGTCCCAGCGCGTCGCGCGCTGCCCCTGGAAAAGCGGCTGCAGCGTCGACGCGATGCTGTTGATGCCCAGTCCGGCGGCCCACGCCTGCTGCCGATCGACGCGGACATCCAGCTGCGGAATCTCTCCCTCGTCGCTCGACGTCGGCTCCGCCATTCCCGGCACCGTGCGCATCGACTGCAACACCTGCTCGGCCGCAATCTTCAGGCGCGTCGGCTCGGGACCTTGCACGAAGATACGGATCGGCTGGCCCATACCACCAAAGATGCTTCGCGCACCTCCGATCGACGGACGAACACCAGGAATCTGCGTGAGCCTCGCGCGCAAATCCGTCTGGATGTCGGTTTGCGATTTCTCACGCTCGTCGCGCGGTTTGAGCCTAACGTAGATCTGCCCGTTGTTCGCACTTCCGCGGAATCCGCCGCCTATCGACAGATATGTAAAATCCACGTCCGGCTGTGACCGCAGGAACGTGGCGATCTCCTGGCCTTTGGCGAGCGTGTATTCGATGCGCGATCCGGGGGGCACGCGATAGTTGACGTCGAACTCGCCGGCGTCGTAGTCCGGCATCCACGTAAAGCCAAGGAAGCGGAAAAGTCCGAACGCAAGCATGATCGACGCGGCGGCGCCGCCAACCATCCACCATCGGCGATGCAGTGCCCAGCCGAGCCAATGACGGTAGCGATCTGCCGTGCGCTCGAACCAATCATCGAAAGCGAAGGCAAAGCGGCGGATCGGATTGCGCGTCTTCAAGCGCGTCGTTTCGTGGCCGCCGTGTTCCACTTCCGGATCGTACCACTTACTCGAGAGCATCGGATCGAGTGTGAACGAAACGAAGAGCGATACCAGCACAGCGAAGGCGACGGTGACACCGAACTGGAAGAAGATCTTCCCGATCTGTCCGCCCATGAACGCGACCGGGAAGAACACGGCAACGACAGCCAGCGATGTAGAGATGACGGCGAGGCCGATTTCGTTCGTTCCTTCGCGCGCGGCCGTGTCGTGATCCTTTCCCATCTCGAGATGCCTAACGATATTCTCTCGAACGACGATCGCGTCGTCGATCAGGAGGCCGATCGCCAGCGACAGCGCCAGCAGCGTCATGGTGTTCAACGTGAAGTTGAACATCCACATGACGAAGAACGCGGAGATGATGGACACCGGCAGCGTGAGCCCCGTAATCACCGTCGAGCGCCACGAGTTCAGAAAGAGATAGATGATCGCGATGGTCAGCACAGCGCCGAGCATGATCGTCAGCTGCACGTCCGAGAGCGCGTGCCGGATCTTGACGGAATCGTCGCGAATCACCGTGAGGCTGATGTCCGGCGGGAGCGAACCTCCCAGCTCCTCCACGACGCGCCGCACGGCGTCGGCGACTTCGACGGTGTTCGAGCCGGAGATCTTCTGCACTTCCACGGAAACAGCGCGCGTGTCGTTCATGTACGCCGCTGAACGTGGCTCCGCAGCACCGTCGATCACGCGACCCAGGTCTCGCACCTTAATTGGCGCACCATTGCGCACCGCCACGACGACATCGGCGAACGCCATCGGATCGGTGATGCGTCCGGTCACGCGCACGAGCTTTTCTTGCTCGCCACGCCACACGCGGCCGGCCGGAACCTCCTGATTTTCGCGCGCGAGCGCGGCGGACACCTGCGCCGGACTGATGCCGTATGCTACCATGGCGTCGTGATCGAGCGTCACGCGGATCTGCCGCGGCGTACCACCGATCACGTTCACGCCGCCGACGCCGGGGATCGCCTCGAGACGGTTCGCGATGATCTGATCCGCCAGGTCGGTCAGATCGCGAATCGGGCGCTCAGCGCTCTGAATGGCGATCGACATAATCGACCGCTCGTTAGGGTCGAACCGGATGACGACGGGATCGTCCGCGTCAGGCGGCAACACGCGGCGGACCCGGCCCACTTTCGACAGCACGTCTTGCTGCGCTTCCATCGGATTCACACCCAGCTGCAGCATCACGCGCACCATCGAGCTTCCTTCAAATGACGTCGAGGTCAGCTCGCGGATCCCCTGCACCGTGTTCAGCGCTTCCTCGATGGGCCGCGACACGTCGCGTTCCATGACTTCGGGCGACGCACCGGGATACGCCGTTTGCACCATGACGACCGGATACGTGATGTCCGGGTATTCGTCGATCGCCAGCCGACGGTACGAAACGACACCGAGCACCAGCAGCGCCAACATCATCATGGTGGCGAAGACGGGCCGCTTGATCGAAATATCGGAAAGGAACATATGCCTAACGCTTCGGGAGTGGCTGCAAACTGCCCTTCGACGTTCCACTGTCGCGCGTCGCGCCGGTTACGCCGCGGGCGCGTCCACGTTCGGTGGAGATGATGCTCACCCGCATCCCCGCACCCAGCGCACCGAGGTTCCCGACGATGATCCGATCGCCTTCTTTGAGGCCCTGAACGACCTCCGCGCGGCCTACGCCCTCGTCGACGACCCCGAGCGTCACAGGAGCGTGCTCGACGACATCGTCGACGATGCGATAGACGAACGGCTGCGTGCTCTGCTGCGATTGCCGCAGCGCCGCCGTGGGAATCACCAGCGCGTCCTTCACGGTGCGGCCGATCACGCGTCCCGTGGCGAACGTGTTCCCCTTGAGGGTACCGTCACGGTTGGGCACCTGGATGTAGATCGTCACCGACCTGTTCGCCGGATTGATCGTTGGACTGACCCGCGCGACGCGTCCTTCGAGCTGGCGCCCCGCAGCCGAAAACCTAACGAGTTGCCCGGCGGTCACACTCTCCGAAAGGCGTGCCGGAACCGTCGCTTCCAGCTCGAGTATGTCGTTGCGCACGACGGTGAAGAGCGGGGCACCACGCGCCACGTGCTCACCGGGCTCCACACTGCGCAGGGATACAATACCGGTCGTGGGTGCAACGACGCGCGTATCGGCGTCGGTGCGGCTCGCAGCCTTGAGGCGCGCTTCGGCCCCGGCCAGTCGCGCACGGGCCGCACTGAGCGTCTGTTCTGCGGTGCGCAGATCACGCTCTGGGATGGCGCCGGCTTTGAAGAGTTCCTGTGACTGGTCGAAGTTCCATTGCGCGTTCGTGACATCGGACTGCGCCGCCACGCGTTCCGCCTCGGCCGATGCACGATCGCTCTCTTGGGTCGTGTTGTCGAAGCGCGCGAGGACCTCACCTCGTGCCACGCGCTGCCCTTCACGTGCGAAGACACCGGTGAGGTCACCCTCGACGCGCGCCCGCACGATGATCTCTTCGAGCGGCTTGAGATCGCCGTTGATCGGCGTCGCGGCTTCGATAGAACTGCGCGAAAGTTGGAGCACGTCGTTAGGGCCGAGTCCGATGACCGTACTGCGGCCCATGGGACCGCCGGGGCCAGCTTTGCTGGCGGCGGTCTTATCCCCTTGCTTCCCGGCGTCGCCGGGGGCCGCGTTGGCGGCCTCACCCGAGCGGCTGCAAGCGGAGGTGATCGTTAGGGCGCTCAGCGCGAGCGTACCACACAGACGAACAAAAAGCACAATGATTTAGCGAGAGATGGTTCTGGTCGGCGGTAGCGGCACACTCGCGCCGCGCGCCCGCGCAAGCTCTGCGGCTGCCAGATAGTAGTCGACGGTCCCGCGCGCGGCATTGGAGCGCGCCGTAAGTAGCGCGAATTGCGCATCGGTTACTTCCAACTGAGTACCCAAGCCTCGTTCAAAACGCAGCGACGCAATACGGAATGCCTCCTCGGCTTCCTCCGCATTTTGACGCTGCGCTTCGTACGTTCGTTCTGCACGTTCAAACTCGGCGGCCGCGCGGGCCTGCTCGACCGCCACGTTCTCTCGCTCCTGTTCCAATTGCGTGCGCGCGACACGCTCCTGAGCCTGCGCGAGATTCATGTTCCCTTTCGCGCGGAGACCGTCGAACAGTGCCCAGCTCACCTGAAGACCTAACGAGCGATCCGGGTACCAGCCGTTGTTCTGACACAGGCGCGTGGAATCGGAGCCCGGAGGACAGTTCGCGTTAGACGTGTTCCCCCAGCGCGTCGGGAAACCGGAAGTCTGCGGCAGTGCCAGGAACCCCGTGCGGAAAAACAAATTGACCGTCGGCAGAAAATCGGCACGCGCAACACGAACGCCTTCATGCCGCGCGTCGAGCGTCGACTGCGCCGCCCGGAGCGATGCGCGCACAGGAGGACGCGAAGAGTCGGCCCGGATGGAGCGCGCCAATTGGCGGACCGCCGCTGTGTCCAGTTCACTCGTTAGGACCACGGGCCGCGCCAGCGGAATGTTCAAGAGGCGACGCAACTCGATCAACGCCAGCTCCACGTTGTTCTGTGCCTGCGTGAGACCCGGCTCGAGATTCGTCTTTTCAACGCGCGCCCGCAGCACGTCGAATCGAGCAGCGCGACCTGCGCCTTCGAGACGTTGAACCAGTGCAAGTCGCTCCTCCGCGAGCCGAAGGTTGTTCGCCTGAATGTCCGCCAATTGTTGGTTCAACAGCACTTGCAGGTACGCACGCTGAATGCTCACCGATACCAGCGCGCGGGTTTCGTCGAGATCGTATCGCGCAGCCCGACGTACGTCGTTCGCAGCGCGTGACGCCGCGAAAATGCGACCACCCTGAAAGAGGGGCTGCGAGAGATTGAAGTTGGTTGTGTATGTGTACGATTGCCCAAAGATCGTCGGATTGACGATTGTCGCTCGCGCGTTCTTCTCCACCTGGGTATAGCCGCCGGTGAACTGCAACGCGGGCAGGGCGGACGCCCGGGCGGAAGTGACCTGAGCTTCAGCGACATCGATCTGCGCTGCCGCGATCTTTATTTCGTCGCTTTCACGTACTGCGCGAGTAACGGCGTCGGCTAATGACAGCCGAAGTGTGTCGCTGGCTTGCGCAGCGAGAGAAAAGGGCGCGATGAGCGCGCCCAGAACAAGGCTTCGTGTAAGGTGGAGAAACATCAGATTTGCTACGCGCGGAGGGCGCTTAGCGTTCAATCAAAAGTCCGCAGAAATGTGAGTGCGCCAGCTAGGAAACGCTTAGCTCGAAGCGGCAACGGGGATTCTCTCCATGATCGCAACGCTGCCTGGCCTTTACGCCGGCGTGCTGAGCGATCAGGGACTCCATGATGTAGCAAGTAGCGGGCTCTTCGCGCACCGCGGCGGCGAGCGGGCAGCCTGCCCCCTCAATCGTCGCTTCACGCCGGCTAGCGCGCATTTTGGCGCTTCCACCGAGAGATTCGATCAGCGCGACGCACGAAGCAGCGCGAGCCGCAAGTGGCGCCGATGCATCGGCGGGTGCTGTCGCGAGGCGACGGCCGGCGTCCGCGAAGAGGCGGCGCAATGACGCCACGTCCAAGCGGCTCCCTAGCGCCTGAACGAGCGCCGTCATGACTGGACCATATGCGCGCGATAGCGCGTCCTCGCCTTCACGAGTCAGCTCGTACTCGGCGGCGGGCTGGCCCGCGCGCCCTGAGTGAACCACACCGCGGCGCTGCAGCATTCCGTCCCGCTCGAGGGCACTCAGCTGCAGACGTATGGCATTGTCCGTTACACCCAACTCTTGGGCGAGCGCATTCACTGTGTGCTGTCCACGACGCACGGCGTTGAGGACTGCGATCCTTACCGGGGTGAGCGATGTATTCATGGCCGCGACAATCTAATCATAAAATAAGTAAAGCGTTTACTTGACTTATTACCGCCTCGCGGCGAGTTTGGGCACGTTCACCATTGAACGGACCTTTACCGGAGGTGCTCGTGCTGGCTGCTATACGCAGAATCGGAGCGGTGGCGCTTTTCGCTCCAGTTGCTTTATCCGCTCAGGGCGGCAAAACGCTCGATGACGCCGCCATTGTCGGGATCTTCGATGCGGCGAATACATGGGATATCGCGACAGGCGGCCTTGCGGCGAAAAAGGCGACGCGGCCCGATGTGAAGGAGTTTGGCGCGATGCTGGCGCGGGACCATGAAACCGTGCGTCAGCAGGGCCGCGATCTCGCCAAGAAACTGGGTGTGACGCCCACGCCCGTCGCCAAGGACTTCTCGCTCCTCAAGGCGCATGACGAGGCCGTGAAGAAGCTCAATGGCCTAACGGGCGCTGCGTTCGATCGCGCTTTTCTCGAGCACGAAGTGGCGTTTCACAAGGCCGTGATCGACGCGGTGACGAGCGCTTTCCTGCCTGCAATACAAAACGCGGAGTTGAAGGCGTTTGTGCAAAAGGTGGCGCCGGCATTTCAGGCGCATATGC
>JBFMFA010000175.1:0-6584 GCA_040753195.1 Gemmatimonadota bacterium
ACACGCATGTCCACGCGGACCACATCTCCCCCGGGCGCGAACTCGCTGAAACCACAGGCGCGACGTATCTGTTGCATGAAGCGTCGGGCGCGTCCATGCCACATCGCGCGGTGCGGGACGGCGAGCACATCGAGTTAGGCAACGTGCTCGTGGAAGTTCTGCACATGCCGGGGCATACGCCGGAGCACATAGCCTTGCTCGTCACCGACCGCGCGCGCGCAAACGAACCGTGGTTCGTGTTCACGGGACACGCGTTGATGGTCGGCGACATGGGGCGCACGGAACTCGCCACATCGGCTGCAGACGGCGCGCGCGCAATGTTCGCAACGGCGCAGCGATTCGCGGCGCTCCCCGACCACATCGAAGTTCTCCCCGGCGCCTTTGCAGGCTCCGTCTGTGGTCGTGGCCTCAGTGGCAAGGCGTCCAGCACGATCGGCTTCGAGCGGCGTTTCAATCGCGCCTTTCGCGTCACTCATCTCGAACCTTTCGTGCACCTCATGCTGCTGGATATTCCCGCGCCGCCACCTAACGCTGCGGAGGTGCGGCGCCTTAACCTCGGCGTCGCGGACCAACTGTCGCGCGTTGCGTCGTGACCTGCGCCGGTCATTGTTGCGGGATCGAATCACAATTCGATCGCCGCGTGGCAGAGCGCGACCTCGAGAGCTACAGGCGCAAGGGACCGAGCGCGAGCACCCGCGATCTGCTCACCGTGGTGCGCGGCGCAGGCGTGAGGGGGTCTACGGTCCTCGATGTCGGCGGCGGCATCGGTGCGGTGGTGCACGAGCTCCTTGGCGCGGGCGGTACGTCGGCAACTCTGGTGGACGCGAGTCCCGCGTACCTTGGCGCGGCACGCAGCGAAGCGGAACGACGTGGCATGGGCGACCGCGTGACGTTCCGCGCGGGCGACTTCACAGCACTGGCGCAGGAAATTCCTACTGCGGACGTCGTGACGCTCGACAAAGTTGTCTGTTGCTACCCTGACATGCACCGGCTCCTCTCGGCCGCCGCCGGAAGGACCACGCGATTGTTAGGCATGGTTTATCCACGCGACAGCTGGTGGGTGCGCGCTGCGATGGCCGTTGTAAACGCCCTCTTTCTGGTCCGGCGCACTACGTTCCGCGTCTACGTCTTTCGCAACGCGGCGATAGAGCAAGTGGTCGCGGACGCGGGACTAGTGCCACGCTATCGGAAGCGTGGATTCACCTGGGTGGTCGCGCTCTACGAACGCCGTCCACGTTAGGCATGAGTCGCGCGACGCTCGGTCTGCGCGCCAATTGGCGGCAGTTCTCCCTTCTGGTTCTCATCAACGCGTTCGTCGGTGCGATGATCGGACTGGAGCGCACGGTACTTCCACTCATCGCCGAACAGGACTTCGGACTGGCATCGAAAAGCGCGGCGCTGTCCTTCATCGTGACCTTTGGACTCGTCAAAGCGGCGACCAACGTGCTCGCGGGACGACTCGGTGACCGTTTCGGACGTAAACGCGTGCTCGTGGCCGGCTGGCTATTCGGACTTCCAGTCCCGATGCTCGTTATGCTGGCGCCGACCTGGTCGTGGATCATCCTGGCCAACGTGCTGCTCGGCATCAATCAGGGGCTTGCGTGGTCGATGACGGTCGTGATGAAGATCGATCTCGTCGGGTCCGAGCGACGCGGCCTCGCGATGGGACTCAACGAGAGCGCCGGATACGTCGCCGTGGCACTGGCGGCGCTCGCGACCGGCATCGTCGCCAGTCGTTATGGTCTGCGGCCGGAGCCTTTCTACCTCGGCGTCGCGGTAAGCGCGCTAGGCCTCGGCCTGTCATTGCTGTTCGTCCGCGACACCTTGGGGCACATGCGGCACGAGGCCTCACTCGCTGCATCCGGAGCGCCGCTCGCGGACGCATCGGGCACGGCGTCGCTACGCACAATCGCGGCGCGCACAAGCTGGTCGGATCCGGCGCTCGCCACGGCGAGTCACGTCGGCCTTGTAAATAACCTGAACGACGGTGTGGCGTGGGGTCTCTTCCCGCTCTTTTTCGCGACGGCGGGACTCTCCGTGGCCCACATTGGCGTGCTGGCCTTCGTCTACCCCGCGGTGTGGGGCCTGCTGCAACTCGTGACCGGAGCGCTGAGCGATCGAGTGGGGCGCAAATGGCTCATCGCGGGCGGGATGGTCATTCAGGGAGTTGCACTGATCGTGATGGTGATGGTTCGAGGGTTCTGGGCGTGGATGGCGACCGGCGCGTTGTTAGGCGTCGGCACGGCGATGGTCTATCCCACGCTGTTGGCATTGATCGGCGACGTGGCACAACCCTCCTGGCGCGCGTCGGCCGTCGGCATGTACCGGCTCTGGCGCGACTCGGGATATGTCGTCGGCGCGCTGCTCGCTGGAATTCTCGCCGACGCGTACGGCATCGCGGCGGCCATCTTCAGCGTGGGATGCCTAACGTTGTTGTCGGGCATCTGGGCGGCTCGGCGTCTGCCCGAAACCGCCGTCGCACTGCGGCGGGTGCGGCACCAACGACTCGAACATGGAGGACTGTGATGTATCGGGGTGCAGCCTGCGTCTTGCTGGTCGCCGCGGAGCTGGCGGCCCAGCCTCGCGTGGTTTCGCCCGTCGGAGACGGCGCGCAAGTGGAGCCGTTCATCGTAGGGAATCCGCGCAACCCCAACGAGCTCGTCGTGGCCAACATGCTGGTGCAAGCCATCGACCCCACGAACTGGCGCGTGCAGGTTTTCTGGACGGACGATGCCGGCGCGGGCTGGCGCGAAGCGCAGCTTCCAGCGAGAGACGGAGCTGCCTGCTCCGGCGACGTGTGGCTCGCTTGGGGTCGCGAACGGAACGTCTACCTAACGTGTCTGGCCACGGTGACGACCAGCGACGGCCGTGATTTCAACTTCAAGTTGTGGTTGCATGCGTCGCGCGATGCGGGACGTACGTGGTCCGCGCCGATCGAGGTTGCGACGCAACCCGTGGGCGAGTGGGACCATCCCGTGTTGAGTCTCGTGCCGGCGAGCGCCGGCTCGACACGCGACACACTGTTCGTGACTGGTACGCGGCCGCGGCGCGTGGGAAATGGATTTGGCGTCGCTCGTTATGCGGAAGGGATGCCGCGTTTCGACGCGATGCGCCTCTATGAGCCACCCGAACGCCGCAATGACAGCTTCGGCAGCGCCGTCGCTCTCTCCAGCGACCGTCTCTTGTTCACCTACTTTGCGATGGGCGACCAGCCGCCGCGGCCACTCTATAGCGTGCTCGTGACGGATACGGCCATGCAGCGATCGTCGGCGAGCCCGAACGTGATGCCGTGGGGGTTTCCCATGCTTGCACAACAAGGGAATCACCGCGATGGGTCCATCACCGCGGTCTGGCTCGAAGGTGCCGACGTGGAAGGTCTCGATGTCATACTCGGCACATCCACAGACTCAGGACGCACGTGGGTCACCTCGCCGGTAACCTCCGGCCTGCCGCGTCGCGTCCGTGCGCGGCCTAACGTCGTCTTCGACGCGGTTGGCAACGTAGCGGTGACGTGGTTCGAGGCAGAAAGCTTCTCGCCGTGCGGAGAGGTTGTGCTCGCGGTGCGCAATGTCGGACGTTCACAGTTCACAGAGCGAGCCCGAGTCCCAACGACCGACGCGGCGTGCAAACTACCGGGCGACTCCACGCTTGTGGCGATCGTCAATCGCTGGCGTGCCGGTGGCGACTACAGCGGCATTCACTCGCCGGCCGCTGGGGTGTTCGATATTGTATGGTCCGACGTTAGGCAGGACGGATTTCGCGTGCGCTATCTCCGCGTGCGTTCCCCCTGAGCGCTCCGCGACTCAGGATCGCCTCGCACTGAGCCGCGATACACGCCGCCGCCGCGCAGCAACGGCTCGCCGGCCAGCGCGCCGGTTGCTTTCCCGTCGCGGATCGCGAAGCGGCCATTCACGAGCACGTGCACGGTCCCTTCGGAATGCTGCTTGGGATCGTCGTACGTCGCGCGATCGCGCACCTTCGCGATGTCGAACACCGCGAGATCGGCCGCGAATCCCGGCCTAACGAGCCCGCGATCCTTGAGACCGAGAAAGGACGCCGCCAATGACGTCATCCCTCGTACGGCGAACGGGAGCGTGATGACACTGTCATCGATCGCCAGCATCCGCAGTTTGCGCGTGAACGCACCGTACGGGCGCGGATGCGTGATCGCGATCTCGGGCCCCACATTGCGCCCATCCGTGCACGTCATCATCCAGTCGAAGCGCGACAGGTACCGGATATTGGCGACGTCGTACAGCTCCATGTTCATGACCGACGCGTTGCCGCCTTCGAGGATCCTGCGCACGGCGGCGGGCACGGGCAGCCGCAGCGAATCGGCGACCTGAGCCAGGTTTTTGCCATTCAGCTCCTGCCGGCGATCGACAAAACGGATTTTCTCGGCGCCGCCGCGGATCGCGAGCATCTCGACCGTCTCGCGGTCGAGGCGCCTAACGAGCGCTGGATCGCGGAAACGCGCCAGCATCGCTTGCGCCCCACCTTCCGCGGCCCAATCGGGAATCGTATAGGACCGTAGGTTACTCTGCGTCGCGCCGTACGGATGATGCGCGGCCATCACGTTCACGCCACGCGCACGCGCCGATTCGATGAGCCGAGCCGCATCCGCCGCACGTCCATAGTTCGCTCTCCCCTGCGGTCCGATGTGGCTGAAGATCACGGGCGTCCCTGCCTCCTCGCCGATGCGAATCGCCTCCTTCATCGATTCGAGAAATCCGATGCCCGGATACGCGGCGCCAAGGTCGCGATCGTGTGTGTCGTAGATGCCGCCGTATTCGGCCGCCACGCGATTCAGCGCGATCACTTCTTCGGTGGCTGCGAACGTACCCGGTGAATAAAACAGCCCCGTCGAAAGTCCGATCGCCCCTTCGTCCATGCCGCGGCGCACATAGCGCCGCATGGCGTCCAACTCTTGCGCGTTAGGCGGCCGTGCAGCGGGGCCCATGACCGCGCTGCGGGCAGCGCCGTGTCCCACGTAGCTCAGCGCATTGAGCCCGATTCCTGTCGTTCGGTAGCGGTCGAATGTCGCGTGCAGCGTATTATCTCCCGAACCGTCGATGCCTAACACCGCGGTCGTAATCCCTTGCATCAGGAACGCAACCGACGGCCGACCATGTTCCGTCTCGAGGTCGGCGTGGCTGTGCATGTCGATGAAGCCGGGCGTGATGACGAGCCCGCGGACATCGAGCGTCTCGCGAGCAGCGGGCTTATCGACGGCAGCGAGACCGAGATAGGCGATGCGGTCGCCGCGGATACCGACGTCCTGCCGTACCCACGGATTCCCCGCGCCGTCCAGGACGCGGCCGTTCACGAGCAAAACATCGAGCACCGGCGCTTGCGCGGCGAGCGGGAACGCGCACGCGCCCAGCAGCGCAGCACTCGTTAGGTGCCGGCCTATTGACTTCAACCGCGGGTTCCCAGCTGGAGCGTGTACTTCACGACGAATGATCGTGTTTGCGGCTCGACCCAGTCGAAAAAACTGTCCGCGACGCGTCCCTCATTGAACACGACAAAGAGGCCGGTGCCCGCCGTATTGAGCCAGCCAAAGCGAACGTTCGCCGTCCATGCACGCGCTTGATTGTTGTATTGCGTCAGCGACTGCAAAAAGACACGTGGCGTAAAGAAATAGCCGAGACGCACGCCGATCAGCGACCGGACAAAATGTCCCTCATCGAGCTCCACGTCCTGGTAATCCGTCACGAGCGAGGTGGTGAATGAAGCGCTATACCGCCACGTCAACGTCGCGTTACCGCCCAGGCGCGAGCCGTTGTAGAACGGACCCATGTCGCTGCGCCCCGTGATCGACAACGGCGCGCTCGGATTCGTGGTGAAATCCCAGCCTAACGCGACCCAGTCGTACGACCCGGGCGGCAGCGCGACGTTCGACGCAATGTTGAACGTGTCCCGCAGTCCTTCGTGGTAGACGTTCAGTTCGGGGCCAAATCGGGCACCATCGGAGAACTCTACCTCGGTGAAGTCGATGTGCACCTGACCGCTTTGATAGTTCCCCTCGAGATCGAAGTAGCCGCGGTAGTTGACGTGCGGGTTCCACTGTCGCAGCCACTTGAGGTTCGCGTTCCGCACGAATCGCATAAAGGAGACTTCGTAGAACCGGTATCCGCCAAAGCGATTCAGGAAGCCGACTTCAGGGTTGAAGTCCTCGCCGACCTGCAGATAACGCACGGCGCTATTCCACTTCTGCGTCTGGTACCCCGCCCGCGCGCTGAAGCCAACGTGGTCGCCTTCACGCCCCGGCGTGCTCGTGGTGGCCGCCCACGCGTCGAAGGTCCACGCGTCCCCCACGCCGATGCGCCCATCAGCGCCGAACGTCCGGTTATGTACCGGCCCGCTGGTCTCGCGCTGCACGCCGATGACGCCAAAGCGCGAGCGGCGCCCGAATTCACGCGTTAGGCGGCCGACTGTATACGCCGTCGATGGCTGCCCGCCGCGCACTTCGTCGGTGAAGATCTGCAATAGTCCCACGGTGGTCCCGGCCACGCGTCCCGTTATACGCCCGCCGCCGAGGATAGGGACTGGGTTCCCTAACGAGTCGATGCCGATTCGCCGAC
>JBFMFA010000176.1:0-6531 GCA_040753195.1 Gemmatimonadota bacterium
ACTCGGGGACGCCCCTGCATTTTGTCAGCGAGCGCCAAGCCAACCGCGAGCGGAAGACCGCCCCCCACGATCGCATTGCCGCCATAGAAGCGCGTCGCGGCGTCGAAGAGATGCATGGAACCGCCGCGTCCACCGCTGCACCCTTCCTGCTTCCCATACATCTCGGCCCTGATTGCGTTGGCCGAAACGCCACGCGCCAGCGCATGACCGTGTTCCCGATACGTGGCGACGACAGCGTCGTCGGCGTTGAGACACGGCATCACGCCGGCGGCGATCGCCTCTTCGCCAATGTAGAGATGCAGGAAACCGCGGATCTTCTCTTCGCGATACAACTCCGCGCAGCGCTCTTCGAAGCGGCGGATCCTGACCATCTGCGTTAGGCGGGCCTGCCCCTGCGGGGCCTCAAGCGGCGGCGCCATAATATGCCTCGCACTCGCCTTCGCGCCCGCGCACGATGCGCTTCCCGCGCAGCGCTCCTGACGTGGCGGTGACCACGGTGCATTGCTGCTCACCATCGCGGCCGTCGTAGTACATCACGACCCAGTCGTGTGTCTTCCCGAGCCGGTGCGCGCGCGCAGTGTTCGAGAAAAGCACCGTGTAGTGCCAGTCGCTCAGCGTGTG
Organism: Gemmatimonadota bacterium; assembly: GCA_040753195.1. Classification (GTDB taxonomy): domain Bacteria; phylum Gemmatimonadota; class Gemmatimonadetes; order Gemmatimonadales; family Gemmatimonadaceae; genus DASYRX01. The sequence continues at coordinate 622 of JBFMFA010000176.1, forward strand.
GTGCAGCACCGGCAGCCAGCGCTTGTGCTGCACGTTGAAACGCCGCGGGGCGATGCGCGGCAGTTTGCCGTGTTCGGCGCGCTCACGATAAACGCGATCGACTTCCAGGATGTCAGCAACCGGCGGTTCATCGCGCAGCTCGGGCAACGAGCGACGCCGCGCCAGCCGCGCGGCCAGCGCATCGCGGATGCCCGCCACACGTTTGGGGCCGAAACCAGGCACGTCGCTGAGCGACGAGTCGTGCGCCGCGCTTTCCAGTTCTTCGAGCGTCTCGATGCCTTTCTGGTCGTAGACTCGTTGGGCGAGTGTGCGACCCACACCAGGCACGGACGCGAGCACCTGAATGGGGTCGCTTTCACCACGCAGGCGATCCAACATCGGGAGACGTCCGGTCAGCGCGAGTTGTCGCACCGCACGAGCGAGGTTCGGACCGATGCCGAAGAGACGATCGAGCCCCTCGAGCCCTTCCTGCACGATGATCTCCATGACGGGGCGCGTCAGGTTTCTGATCGTCGCGGCGGCGTTGCGATAGGCACGCACGCGAAAGTCATTCGCGCCTTGTTCTTCGAGCAGCCGCGCGACTTCGTCCAGTCGTCGCGCGACGTCGACGTTGAGCGCATGACGCGGCGGGCTGGCAATGGTTATCACGATGCCGGACTCTCCAGTGTGGAGAGATCGCCTTCAGGAAGGCCTAGCTCGCGGGCTCGCAGGAGACGCCGCATGATCTTGCCGCTGCGCGTGCGCGGCAGTGTTTCCACAAAGACGATCTCCTTGGGGGCGACGACAGCGCCGAGCCGTTTGCGCGCAAATCCCAGCAACTCCAGTCGCAAGGCGTCGTTAGGTGCAGTCCCCGGCTTGAGGGCGACAAAAGCTTTCACCAACTCACCGGCCACGGGATCCGGCTTGCCAATCACGGCGGCTTCAGCGACGGCCGGATGTTCGAGTAGTGTGCTTTCTACTTCGAATGGCCCGATGAGATGACCCGAGGATTTGATCACGTCATCGCGGCGGCCCACGAACCAGAAGTAGCCATCTGTATCGCGACGTGCGAGGTCCCCGGTGAGATACCACCCACCGGCGAAGCACTTTCTGTAGCGCTCGTCGTCGTTCAGGTAGGCACGGAACATGGAAGGCCAGCCGGGACGCAGCGCGAGCTCACCGGCAACGTCGGGCTCTTCGATAACAGTCACGTCGCCAGCGGGCGAACGCCTAACGATTGCCGCTGCCACGCCCGGCAACGGACGTCCCATCGAGCCCGGTCGAATGTCCATCGTCCGGAAATTGGCGATCATGATGCCACCGGTTTCCGTCTGCCACCAGTTGTCATGAATAGGGAGGCCTAACGCGGCTTCCCCCCAGCGCACGGCTTCCGGATTGAGCGGTTCTCCCACGCTGGCGATGAAGCGCAACGCGCTCAGATCGAACGTCTTCGCCAGCGCCGCACCGGCGCGCATGAGCATGCGAATCGCCGTTGGCGACGTATACCACACAGTGACCCGTTCATCCTGCAGCACTTGATACCAGCGCGCAGCGTCGAAGTCACCCTCATCGACAATACTCGTGGCGCCGTTGGTGAGTGGGGCGATGATGCCGTACGACGTCCCGGTCACCCACCCCGGATCTGCCGTGCACCAAAACGTATCGCGTGGGTGCAGATCGAGGGCGAGCTTCGCGGTGACGTGATGTTCCAACACTGCCGCATGCACGTGTACCGCACCCTTGGGCTTACCGGTGGTGCCGCTCGTGAAATGCAGCAACGCAACCTCGTGTTCACTCGTCGGCGAGATGACGTGGTCCGGCGAGGCCGCAGCCATGAGCGCGCGCAGATCTCCGCAATCGGCGATCTCGGCGATCTCGGCGGAATCACCAACGAGCAGGACATGCCGCAGCGCCGGAAGCGAGGCCCGCAACGCGGCGAGCTTTCGGCGATACAGCGTGGGCGACGTAACCAGCACACTACCGCCGCCGATTTCGAGTCTTGCGCGAATAGGTTCCGGCCCGAACGCAGAATAGAGGGGACAAAAAACCGCGCGATGTTTGAACGTGCCTAACGCCACGGCGTAGAGTTCGGGAATGCGGTCACTCAGGGCGAAGATTCGATCTCCTGGCAACACACCGAGCTGCTGCAAAACGTTTGCGAAACGGCTGCTCTCCTGCGCGAGCGCGCCGTAGGTGACCTCTCGTCGCTCGCCCGATCCTCCATGCCAGCGCAGCGCACAGCGGTTCGCGTTCCCGCTCAGGACGTGTCTGTCGACGGCCTCGTGCGCGATGTTGAGGCCGATCCCGCCGGGGAGTCCGTCGAGTTCGCGCACACGCATCGCTTCCCACGAGAAATCGGCACACGCCGCCTCGTAGTCCACGAGGTTCGGCATGACGCGTCCCGGGTCGTTCACCTTGCGGATGACGTCGGTGTCGGTCGTGCTTATGGGGAGCGCGATAGTCACAGCGGCCGCTCGCGGGTCCGGTCTGCTGCAGGATACAGCGGGCCGCGTTGACAGCGTGTCGGGGGCCGACGGCGGGAGATGTCGGCGGTTACCTGACTCCTATCCTAACGAGTCCAGCACAACTTGCTGCGCCGAACTCGGAGAATAGCGGACACTTCTCTGAGAGCTCCCCTGACAGACCACGTGATGCCCGGGCAGAAACTTGCAGACAACGAAGTGATCCTTTTTCAGGAGCGAATATGCTACGGCTACGTGACATCATGACGACCGATGTGGTGACCGTCTCGCCGGAGCTAACTGTCCGGGACGCGATGGCACTCTTTGCGACGCGCCACCTGAGCGGCGCTCCTGTGGTTGCGTCAGGCAAGGTCGTTGGGGTCGTGACGGCTACCGACCTCATGGAGATGGCGTCATCTCTTCCGGGTGTTCCCGCGGAACGTCCGGAGCCGGAGGACGAAGACCAGTGGGAGCGCGCTGAAGAAGCGGTTGTCGACGAGGAAGATGAGTCTTCCATGGCCTTCTTCGCCGATTCGTGGGAGGACGCCGGGGCGGAGGTCAGCGAGCGCATGCGTGAAGTCGGTGGTCCGGAGTGGAATGCGCTCGAGGAACACACCGTAGCCGAAGCCATGACGCGTGATCTGTTCTCGCTCCCGCCCGATACCTCGGTCGAGCTCGCGGCCGGCCGTATGCGCGACGCCAAGGTCCATCGCGTGCTCGTTATGGAAGGCGACGCGCTACTCGGCATCGTAACAACGACCGACATCACCGACGCGGTGGCGGAACACAAACTCACCACGCAGCGCTACGTCTTTTCGCCGAAGGTCGATATCGACGGACGATCCTGGCGTTAGGCGCTACAGCGCGGTCGGGTACGTTTCCGGTAGCTCGCCGCGCTCCCACTCACCGGTGCGCTCGAGCGGTTCGACGGCCCGCGTCACATCATAGTGCAGGATGGCGTCGAACTGCGACGGCAGCTGCGCGTGAAAATAGTGACTCAGGCGCTCCGTCTCGGGGCGGTAAATGACGCCGATCGCGCGCTCCAGTCGGGGGTGCCGCAGCTCCGAGATCGCCGGGTTTCGCTCGGTGAGATCGAAGTAGAAATTGCCAACGCCGATCTCGTGGAAGAGCGCCTCGTAGCTATCGGGGAGCGCCGGGCGTACCGTCTTGTGCAACGCCGGCTCTCCCCAGTCGTCGGCTGCGGTGACCGAGCCGCGATAGGTGGAAAAGCCAATGAGCAGCGATTGATGTCCGTAGCGCTGCCTAACGATCTGGCCCACGTTCAATTCACCGCTGCTTCCCATCTCGGTTGCACGCGCGTCGCCGAGGTGCGAGTTGTGCGCCCACACTACAAGCTTCGGCGTTTGTTGCTGCGTGCCGAGGAACTGCAGCAGCGACTCCAGCGTTTCGGCCATGTGCTGATCGCGTAGATTCCAGGAGCCCACGCGACTACCGAACATCGCGCGATAATAACGCTCCGCGTTTGTCACCAACCGCGCGTTCTGTTCGGCGTAAAATTGCGCGTCCGGTGGAAATCGGCCGTCGCGCTTGGCGTAGTCGGCCGCTGAACGCTGCAACTCGGTGAGCTGTGAAACCACTTCGGCCTCGCACGTCGCCGAGAGGCCCAGCGTCGCTGCGTAGCCATACTCTTGGGGGTCGTCACCGAAACGATCGAAACAACCGTAGCGCCGCGCGGCCCGTCGTGCCGCTTCCGGATCGATATCCCGCAGGTAGCTGATGACAGCATCCATGGAGGCGTGCAGACTATACAGATCGATGCCATAAAAGCCCGCCTGCTCGGCGGCTGGCTTCGAATCGTTATGCGTTCTCAACCAGCCCACGAAATCGACCACATCAACGTTGCGCCACATCCATTGCGGAAATCGTTGAAAGCCGCCTAACGCGCGCTCCGCATCGGCGTCGTCCCCAACGCCTCGCACGTATCGATTCGCGCGATACGCATCGGGCCAATCTGCTTCGACCGCAACCCCGGTGAAGCCTCGCTCGCGAATCAGCCGTTTCGTGATCTCCGCGCGGATGCGATAGAACTCATGGGTTCCGTGCGATGCCTCGCCGATGAGCACGAGCCGCGCATTATCCACGAGTGACAGCAACGCATCGAAGTCGGCCGCACCGCCCGTGAGCGGGCGCGCGATGTCGCGCAACCCGCTCTGTATAACTCGATCCATCGTGACCGGCATTGTTGCTCCTGCGGCGGAGGCCGCCTACACACCGATAGCGATCTTATCCTCGACGTCGGTAACGCCAGGCGCCGACCACGCAGCTCGCTCCGCCTCTTTGCGCTCGGCATACGAACGAACTGTTCCGCGCAGGGTGATCTTCCCTGCTTGCGCCTCAACCACGATCCGATCGGCATCAAACTGCGCGCCACGCACCAGAGCTTCCTTGATCTTCTTGGAAACTTCGACGGGTGATGCGAGGGTGGGCTTGATTCGCACGGTGTTTGTAACGCCTCTCACGCCCGTGAGATATCGGATCGCCCGTTCAGCAGCTTCCTTTTGGAACTGCCACTCCACGTCCCCTTCGAGCCAGATCCACCCATTGTCGACACGAGCTTTCACCGCGTCAGGAACTTCACTATCCCACTTGAGCACGTTGGCGACCGCGTGCGCGATCTCCGTATCGCTGCGTTCCTGTCCATCGGTCAGTTTTACGTTGAGTTCGTCGGCCACGACTTGTACGCCGGCAACTCGCTCGGCGGCGCGATCAGCAGCGAACTTCTGCGCGAAGGTGCGTACATTGCCGGACAGAGTCGCGACGCCGTCCTTCACGGAGACGCCGATCTCGATGTCGCGGATGGTGGGCTCCCACTTCAGCTCCTTGAAAATCTCTTCGCGAATTTGAGCGTCGGTTTTCATACGGGCCCCTCGAAACGGTGGTGGTGGTACTCCGCTGCTCAAAAGATTGGGGCCACGGTTTTGCGAGGGAGTCAGGAAACTCAGTGTTGCTCGTCAGGCAATCTCCAGTGGTTGGCACGAACACAGGCTGGCCAACGTAGGCAGCGCCTGAGCATTCCGCATTCCGTCCTTTACCAGGTACAAGACGATGACGACACCTCGAATCGAAGGGACGCCGAAAACCGAAGAGCACAAAGTCAGCGGTGATGGACTGTTGGCGAAGATCAAGGAGCTGGTACATCAAGGAAACATCCGCCGCATCACGATCAAGAACGAGCAAGGGCGGCGGCTGCTTGAGATTCCGCTGACGGTCGGCGTGGCAGGCGCCGTGCTGCTTCCGGTGTGGGTGGCGATCGGCGCGGTTGCGGCGCTTGCCGCTGACTACACAATCGAAGTCGAGCGGGAAAAGGAGCCGGAAAAGGTCTGACGGCAAATCGCGGGCTCTTTCCGACGCGGTGTCGGTGATGCCCTGACAGGATTAGCGGCCGGGTCGAGGCATGATAGGCTTGTCTGGGCTTACTGACCGCGTAACGGTCGGAGTTCGCGTGCGA
>JBFMFA010000177.1:0-6514 GCA_040753195.1 Gemmatimonadota bacterium
GTTGTGCGCGGCGCCATACTCGCCGGACTCGGCCTAACGCTCACAGCCGGTGCCGTCTTCGCGCAGTTCGGGAGGCGCAACCGCAATATGGGTCGCGAGCCCATGCCGAACGCGTCGTACGACGGGCGCTTCACGTTCGCGCGCATCCGTTTCGAGCCATATACCGGCTACCGCGATCTCAAGTGGGACCACGACTACCCACGCGCTGAGTCGCACCTGATGAAGATCCTCACGGAGCTCACCACGGTGAAAGCGCGCACGCTCGAGGGCGGGAACATCTACGCGTTTGACGAGGACGAGCTCTTCAAATACCCAATCGCGTATGTGTCCGAGCCTGGTTTCTGGACGCTGAGTGAGGCGGAGATCGTGTCGCTGCGCGCGTACCTCGCCAAAGGCGGCTTTCTAATTTTTGACGATTTCGCCGATCCTAGCGAGTGGGCGAACTTCGAGGCACGCATGCGCGAAGTGTTGCCTAACGTAAACATCGTCCCGCTGCAGCCCGGCAATGCCATCTTCGATTCATTCTTTCACATCGAAGAGCAGACGCTGCACATGCAGCATCCCTATCGGGGATTCAACGCCGAGTTCTACGGCATTTACGAAGACAATGATCCGGCAAAACGGCTCATCGCCGTCATCAACTTCAACAACGACATCGGCGACTACTGGGAGTTCTCCGACGAGGGGTACCTTCCCATCCAGCTCTCCAACGAAGCGTACAAGCTCGGCGTCAACTACATCGTGTACGCTCTCACGCATTAACCGGACTCTGACGTGACGACACTTTCAGTCGATAGCGCTCCAAACAGCACAGCAAACGCCGACGTCGCGATCGCGGAACGCGCGCGGGTCGTGCGCGAAAAGATCCTCGCCGAGCTACGCAAGATCATCATCGGCCAGGATGCGGTCATAGAGCAGACGTTGATCGCCCTCTTCGCGGGTGGACACTGCCTTATCGTGGGTGTGCCCGGCCTCGCGAAAACGTTGCTCGTTCAGAGCCTCGCTCAGGCGCTCGACCTCAAGTTTTCACGCATTCAGTTCACGCCGGACTTGATGCCGTCTGACATCACGGGGACGGACATCATCCAGGAAGATCCGACGTCGGGGCGACGCGACATGGTGTTCATGCCTGGTCCGGTCTTCGCGAACGTGCTGCTCGCCGACGAAATCAACCGCACGCCCCCGAAGACCCAGGCCGCGCTGCTCGAAGCGATGCAGGAAAAGCGCGTGACGGTGCAGGGACGCACCTACGTTCTCGAGCCGCCGTTCTTCGTCTTCGCGACGCAGAACCCGATCGAGTTGGAAGGGACGTACCCGCTCCCGGAAGCGCAGCTCGACCGCTTCATGTTTCAGATCCACATCGGGTATCTCTCGGCGGACGAAGAACTCGCGGTGGTCAAAGAGACCACGTCGATCAAGCTGCCTGAGCTGGCCCGTGTGGTGAGCGGAAGCGATATCGTCAAGTTGCAGCACGTCGTTAGGCAGGTCACCGTGCCAGACGCCGTGGCGAACTACGCCATCGCACTCGCTCGCGCCACGCGCCCCGCGCCGAATTCGCCGGATTTTATCAAAGATTGGGTTTCGTATGGCGTCAGTGTACGCGCGGCCCAATTCCTCGTGCTCGGCGGCAAGGCTCGCGCCCTGCTGCATGGCCGACTGCACGTGAACTTCGACGACGTCGCCGCGCTGGCGCGACCGGTGCTGCGGCACCGCATTCTGCTGAACTTCCGGGCGCAGTCCGAACGCGTAACCACTGACGCAATCATTGAGAAATTGTTAGGCGCGGTACCGCGTCCTGCGTCTGGTCTATGACCGCGCCGGCGGCCGCGCCGCGTGAGCTAGCCAGCGGGCTCGATCCGCGCGTCCTTGCGCGCATCGACAACCTGGAGCTGGTCGCGCGAGCGGTGGTCGAGGGCTTCCTCAACGGTTTGCACCGCTCGGTCCAACTCGGTTTCTCGACCGAGTTTGCGCAGCATCGTGCCTACGTTCCGGGTGACGACCTGCGCCGCCTCGATTGGCGCGTCTACGCGCGCACCGATCGCCACCTCGTGCGTGAATACGAAGCCGAGACCAATACGAACGTGGTGGTTGCGCTCGACGTGTCCAAGTCGATGTCGTACGGGACGGGGGGTCTCACGAAGCTCGACGCCGCGCGTGTGGTGGGCGCCTCGCTCGCCTACCTCGCGCATCGGCAGCGTGATCGTGTCGGGTTCGCGGCGTTTGCGTCGGATATCGCCGAGTATATCCCGCCTGCTGCGGCGCACTTCCAGCTCGTGCTTCATGCGTTAGGCAGAGCGCAGCCGCGTGAAAAAGGCGAACTGGCTGCGCCGTTGGCACGTCTGGGCGATGCGCTGCGCCGTCGCGGTATCATCGTCGTACTCAGCGACTGTTACGAATCGCCCGCGTCGGTAGCCGACGCCATGGGCGGGCTGCGCACGAGCGGCCACGACGTCGTCGTTATGCACATTCTCGACAAAGCGGAACTCGAGTTTCCGTTCGAAGACGCGGCCACGTTCGAAGATCTCGAATCTGGCGAACGCATTCCGCTCGTCCCCGCACGCATGCGCGAGCGCTATCGAGCGAGCATGCAACAACACATCGCGGAGCTGGAGCGAAAGCTGCTGGAGCGTGGCGTCGACTATGTCGTAGTCAATACGTCGCAGCCGATCGAAGACATGCTCTTCGCGTATCTAGTTAGGCGCGAGCACCTGCGCCGGGTCCGCTGAAGCATGTCAGTGCTCGTTCCGCTGTTCCTGGCCGGCTTGGCAGCCATCGCCGTGCCCATCCTCGTGCACCTCGTCCACAAGGAACGTTCGGTCGCGGAGCGCTTCCCATCGGCGATGTTTCTGCGCAAGGAACCGTATCGCGCGATGGCGCGGCAGCAGCTCCGGCACCTGTTTCTTTTTGCGATGCGGGTACTCGCCATCGCACTGCTTGCGTTTGCGTTCAGTCGGCCGTTCTTCAACAAGTCCGTCGCCGCCGCCGCCGTCACTCCCACGGGAAGAGACGTCGCGATCGTTCTCGATCGTTCGGCAAGCATGGGCTATGGTGAACGCTGGGCCAGAGCCCGCGCCGCGGTCGAACGCACGCTGGGGAGCCTCGGTTCCGATGATCGCGTGGCGCTCGTCGTCTTCGATACGCGCGCGGCGCAGGTCGCCGCACTGAGCAACGATCGTCAGGTGGTGCGAACGGTGCTCAACACCGAAAAGGTCTCGACTCGCTCCACTCGTTATGTACCGGCGCTGCAGCTGGCGCGACGTGTCCTCAACGAGGGGAATCGCCGGCAGCGGGAAATCGTCATCGTCAGTGATTTCCAGCGCTCCGGTTGGGACGTGCGTGACAACCAGGCGCTGGCAGGCGACGAGAAACTCACGCCCATCGACGTTTCCGGTGAGGACGTTTCCAACATCGCGTGGCGCAGCGTCAGCGTCGAACGCGACAGTGCGACGACCAGCGACATTCGCGTGGTCGGCCGCATCGCGAACAGCGGCCCTGCGCGGCGCGGCGTGCGTGTCACGCTGGCGATCGGACCGCGCGAAGTAGCCGAACAACGCGTCGACCTCCCGCCCGATGGCGGTGCGACCGTGACGTTTGCCGGACTGCGAGTAGCGACAGCGGCAAACGAAGCGCGCGCGGTCGTGCATGGCGACTCGTACGCCTTGGACGATACGCTGCGCCTTCTGTTGGAGCGTCCGCGTCGTGTCTCCGTGCTGTTGGTAGAGCCGGTCGGGACTGACCGCGGATTTTTCCTCCGTGAAGCACTGGCGTTAGGTGCCGCGCCGAGCTTCGACGTCGTGCAGCGTACACGCACGGCGCTAGGCGTGGCTGACCTCGCGAGCGCCGATGTGATCATCCTGCACGATGCCGGCTGGCCAAGCGGCATCGTAGGGCAGCGCCTGCGCGAACGAGTGGCCAATGGGGCGGGTCTGGTCATCGCGTTAGGCGACCGAGCCGGCGCTGAGGCGTGGGCGGGCGTGCCGTCAGAGATAATGCCCGCCCGACTCAGCGCTCCAACCGATCGTACCGCCGGACGCGGAGGTTCCCTCGGTTGGATCGACCGCACGCATGCGGCGCTCGAGACATTCGCGGCCAGCCGCTCAGGCGATCTCAGCGCTGCCCGATTTGTTCGCTACCGTCCGGTGAGCGACACGTTGTCCGGACGAGTCCTTGTCCGCTTCGACGACGGGACGGCGGCGCTCGTCGAGCGCACCGTGGATCGCGGACGCGTCCTCACGTGGGCCGCCGGCTTCGGACTCGAGTGGTCCGATTTCCCCCGACAACCTGTATTCCTTCCGTTTGTCCACGAGTTGATGCGTTATGCGTCGGGCTACCGCGCGCCGCGCGTCGCACAGCTCGTCGGCGATGTTGTCGATATCGACGATGCGTTAGGCTCGTCTGGTGCGCGGACCGTCTCGCAAGCGGTTGTTGCGGTCGCGCCAAGCGGCGCGCGGCAGCGTTTCCCGGTTGACTCCGGGCGACGCTCGTTGCCTCTCGATGAAGCGGGGTTTTACGCGTTGACGGGCGCAGGATCGCCGGGGAGCCGGCCGACGCTGATCGCAGCGAATGTGGATCCGCGCGAAAGTGAGTTCGATTCGTTTGACCCGGTGCGGATGACAGACGCCGTGGCGACGGGTGTCGCCGATAACGCCGGTGATAGTGCCAGCGTCATGCTGACGGCTGAAGAACGCGAGCGACGCCAATCCCTCTGGTGGTGGTTGCTCGCTGCCGTTACCGTCGTGTTAGGGGTGGAAGCCGTGGCTGCGGCGCGTGCCGCAGGGACACAGTCCCGAGCGTAAAGCCAGGAGATCGCATGTCGAGCCTTGTCGAACGCCTAACGACTCAGACCACGGCCCCGGAGGAGCTGCGCGACCAGTTGCGCGCCATCCGCCGTCGTTGGCGGATGCGTCATGTGCTTGCCGGCGCCACGTTTCTGGTTGGCCTCGCCTTGGTGCTCATCCTCGTCGGCGGGCTGGTCATGCGCCAATTCCGCTTCTCGGCGGAAAGCGTGCTCATCGTGCGCTGGACAGTCCTCTCGCTCATCGTCTTGGCCGGTGCGTGGTGGATCGCGCGGCCGCTCGTACGACGCGCGAACGACGAAAGTGTGGCGCTCTACACTGAAGAGCGTGAACCTCGTTTGGAAGGCGCGCTGCTCGGTGCCGTCGACGTGGCGGCTTCCTCGGCTCGCGGGACGGTACAGCCGTTAGGTGGGCATCTGATCGCGCACACAGTGCGCCAGATGCGCACCTTGGAGGTTCCGCAGACCATCGAGCAAGTGCACCTGCGTCGTTATGCAGGGGCGCTCGCCGGCGCGCTGCTCTTCGGCGCGTTGATTCTGCGCCTCACGCCGACCGACATCCGCCACGCTGCGGCGTTGATCGCCGCACCGTGGAGCGACGCGAGTGCCGCCGCGCCGTACGCGGTGCTCGTCGAACCCGGTGATGCCGAGGTTCCCAAAGGGAGCGATGTGCAGTTGCGCGCGCAATTGCGCGGCTTCAACGCGGCGCACGTCATCGTGGCTGTGCGCCGCGGCGCGTCGACGAACTGGGAGCGTTTCCCGATGTCGGTAGGTGGTGATTCCGCGTCGTTTGAACTGCGTCTTTTCGACCTCACCGCATCGTCGGACTACTACGTCGAAGCGAGCGGCGTGCGCTCTGGTGTGTTCCATCTCCGCGTGCGCGAGCTGCCGGCTGTCGACCGTATCGACCTGGAATACCGCTACCCCGCTTACTCCGGACTCGGTGTGGAAAAGGTGAGCGATGCCGGCGATATCGCGGCCATCATCGGAACGCGCGTTGTGGTCCAGGTCAAGACGTCGCTGCCGGTGAAGAGCGGGCGCCTAACGATCGAAGGCGACAGTGTCATCGCGCTCACGGCAGTGAATGACACCGTGCTGCAAGGAATCCTCACCGTTAGGCGCGACGGCTTCTATCGCATCGCGCTGGACGCCCCCGACGGCACGCGTGTGGCGGGCACCATCGATTATGCGATCGACGCCATCGAGGACGCCAAGCCGTCGGTCTCCATTCGCAAGCCGGGCCGCGATACGCGTCCGACCAGCGTGGAAGAGCTATACATCGAGGCGGCGGCCGACGACGACTACGGCGTGTCGAAACTCGATCTGGTTTACCGAGTGAACGGCGGCGAGGAGAAGGTCGTCCCGCTCTCAGCGCCTAACGGCGGCGGCCGGGAAATCACCGCAGCGCACACGCTCTATCTGGAAGAGATGAACCTCAAGCCGGGCGACGTCGTGTCGTATTACGCCCGTGCCACCGACAACAATGCGGTGACGGGAGCTCAGAGTGCCGCAAGCGACATCTATTTCGCTACGGTGCGCCCCTTCGACCGCAACTATCGTCAGGGCCAGGGGGGTGGCGGAGGTGGCGGCGGCGGCGAAGAAGGGGGGAATCCCTCGCAGTTCGCGGCGCGGCAGCGCGAAATCATCGCAGGCACGTACAAGGTCGAGCGCGACCGGGCCGATATGGAAGCGCGCGAGTTGCGCGAGAACGTCGCCACG
>JBFMFA010000178.1:0-6491 GCA_040753195.1 Gemmatimonadota bacterium
TCATACAGCAGGCGGTCTTTCCACCATGGCGTTTCGGTATGAAGGGAAAATCCAGACGATGGAGTACAAAACGCTGCGCTATCCCGGGCACGCGAAGATCATGGAGGCGATCCGCGATCTTGGCTTGCTGGATGTTGAGGAGATCGCCGTGAACGGGGTGCGGGTTGCGCCGCGCGATGTTGCGCTGGCGGTGCTGCGTGATCGCCTAACGAATCCAGAGGGGAAGGATGTTGTGGCGCTGCGGGTCGTCGTGACCGGCAAGAAAAACGGGATGGCCGAGAAGCGCGAGTTCGAGTTGGTGGATCGGTATGACGCGCGGCATGGCATCAGTGCGATGATGCGCACGACGGGGTATTCGCTGGCGATTACGGGGTTGATGCAGGTGCGTGGTGACGTGCGCGGGTATGGTGTCCTGACGCCGGATGAAGCCATGCCGGCGGAGCGCTACATCGCCGAGTTGAAGAAACGCGGCGTGTCGGTAATCACGAAATGACGAGCACGCTCAAGTGAAGAACTGAAGAGCCCCTGCGCGCTGTAGCCGTCGACGCGCCACAGACACCGTGAACTGATCGGCCGACCACCACTGTCATTGAAGCGCCGTTCAACAACCGCGTTCAGCACGACGTACCGGAGTTGACGTCGATACGTGCGGACGCACGGAATCGCGATCGCCAATCCGGGGTGCGCCAAGTCCATGAAGGTCCTGCTTCAGCGCCTTACCCAGGTCCGACGAGGGGAGACGGCCGCCGTAGTCGCGTCCGTCCTCTCCTTTTTTTTCATCCTCACTGCCCTCATGGTGATCCGCCCCGCCCGCGAAGCGCTGGGGATGCAGCGGGGAATCGAGGCAGTGCGCTGGCTCTTCATCGGAACCGCCGTCGTCACACTGGCGGTGAATCCGGTTTTTGCGCTGCTGGTGAGCCGTTACAGGCGCATCGTCTTCATCACGGCCACCTACCTGTTCTTCGCGCTGAGCCTGCTCGGCTTTTATCTCGTCCTCGTGAACGCTCCGACCGCGATAGGCGAGACGAGTGGGATGGTATTCTTCGTCTGGTTCAGCGTCTTCAACCTGTTCTCGACGATGGTGTTCTGGGCGCTCATGGCCGATCGGTTCTCGCTGGACCAGAGCAAGCGGCTCTTCGGCGTGATCAGCGTGGGTGGGTCGCTTGGCGCGATCTTCGGTCCGTGGCTGGCATCGCAGCTCGCAGGTCGCCTCGGCACGGCGGGGCTGCTCCCCGTGGCGGCAGCTTCGCTCGGGCTCGCGGTGGTCGCCGCGTGGGCCGTAACGCGACTCCAGTCCCGGAACCCCGAGGCCACTACAGATCCCAACGCACCGCGCAGCGTTGACGATCGTGCCGTCATCGGCGGGAGTGCATGGCAAGGGTTCCGTGCGGTGTTCGGCTCACCGTATCTGCTCGGGATAGCCGGGTACGTGCTGACCCTCACGGTGATCGGCACGTTCATCTACTTCACCCGCCTGCAGATGGTCGCCGCGCTCGGGAGCGACCTCGACATGCGCACGACCGTCTTTGCGAAGATTGACCTCTACACCCAAACCACGACGCTCGTGCTCCAGGCGCTGGTGACAGGACACCTCATGAAGCGACTTGGTGTTCACGTCGCGCTGGCGCTGCTGCCGATTATGGTCGCCCTCGGCTTCGTCGGGCTGGCTATCTCGGCGTCGTTAGGCGCCGTGATCATCTTGCAGGCGGCGTTCAGCGCGATGCAGCGAGCAATCGTTAGGCCCGCAAGAGAAACGTTGTTCACCGTGGTCCCGCGCGAGGACAAATACAAAGCCAAGGCGTTCATCGACACCTTCGTCTATCGCGTCGGTGACGTGGTGGGCGCCCAGGTGGAGGGGCTGCTTGGCCGTCTTGCCATGGGGCTGACCGCGCTCGTGGCGGTGACAGTACCACTCGCCATCGTTTGGGGGGTACTGGGTGTCTGGCTTGGCCGTGCGCAACACCGACGGATCACTGAAGACGCGACCACCGCTCGCGCGGCTCGGCGCGAGGAAGCCGTCGCACTCTGACTCGCCCGTTGGTTAGACCTGATTCCACAACTCGCGAAATCCAACCTTTTACTTCACAACACCGATGATCTCACGTCGCGAATGGCTTCGCCTCTCCGTTGGCTCGAGCGCAGTGCTCGCACTCGATCCGCGTCGCCTCGATACACGCGTCCTGCACCTGCTACAGCAGCCGATCATTACGCGCCCCATCCCGTCTACCGGCGAGCGGATTCCCATCATCGGACTCGGCAGCTCTGCGACGTTCTCGCAGGTGGCACGCAGTGAGGACGTCAGCGCGCTGAAGGAGGTGCTGCGCACACTGGTCGAAAAGGGAGGGACGGTCTTCGACACCGCTCCAGGTTATGGTGCCTCCGAAGAAGTGGCTGGTCGCGTCGCACGCGAGCTCGGGATCACGGAAAAGATCTTCTGGGCGACGAAGGTGAACGTCGCCAGGGGAGGGGGAACCGCCGATCCCGTCGCTGCGAAGGCACAGATCGAGAGATCTTTCGAACGCATCGCCAAGCGCCCGATCGACCTGATTCAGGTGCACAACCTCGGTGATGTCAAAACACAGCTCGCGATTCTCAGGGAGCTGAAACATGAGAAGCGCATCCGCTACATCGGCATCACGAGTACGAGCGAGCAGCAGTACCCGGAGCTCATCAATCACATGCGAAACGAGCAACTCGACTTCATCGGTGTCGATTACGCCATCGACAACCGCGAGGTCGAGACGACCATCCTCCCGCTGGCGCGTGAGCGGAAGATCGGCGTACTCATCTACGCGCCGTTCGGCCGCACGCGCCTCTGGCGTCGGGTCGAGGGACGTGAGGTACCGGCGTGGGCCGCCGAGTTCGACGCGCGATCGTGGGCGCAGTTCTTCCTCAAGTTCGTGGCCAGCCACCCTCACGTCACGGCAATTACTCCAGCGACGAGCCAGGCGCGGAACATGGTCGACAATCTGGGCGCGGCGGTCGGCCGTCTGCCTAACGCCGAGCAGCGGAAGCGCATGATCGAGCTGGTTGATGCGCTTCCGGCGGCACCTCAGCGGGGGTGACCCGCCCCCGCGCAGGTGTTCGCTACTTGGCTAAATCTCCCACCGGTAGTCCAGAGACGCCCATGCAATCGCTCCCGCGCAACTTTCGCCTAACGGCAGTGGCCGCGTTCGCGACGATCATCGTCGCAGTCACCGCATTTGCTCCGGCGAAAGAGGCGGCGCTCTCGCCGCGCTTCAATCACGTCATGTTGTTCGTGACCAACCTGGATTCGTCGATCACGTTTTACACGACCGCGTTCGATCTTCAGGTCGCTCAACGCATCACCGAGTTAACTGTGACTGGGGCAAACGGTGCTCCGAGCGCGCGACCGGTGAAGATGGCCCTGCTCAAGTTCCCGGGGCAGGAGTTCGTGCTCGAGTTAGCCGAGCGACCGGCGCCGACGTCCGCAGGGCCAGCTCCGTACTACCAGCACCTCGGCGTCGACGTCCGTGACATCGTTGCGGCGGCCGAGCGCGTGAGGAAAGCTGGAGGGCAGTCTCCCTCTCCCATCCAGACTGTCACCACCTCGAGCGGAACTGTCGCGAAGAACATGTTCTTCCGCGGACCCAGCGGAGAGCTGGTCGAACTGATGCAGATAGTCTCTGGCGAGTTCTGATATTCCCAGGTGCAGCCGGTGGCCGCGGTGCGCAGCGTTATGCAGGCGACGGCACCGGCGACGGCACCGCGCTCATCGTTGATGACCACGATCAGTCGCGGCGCTTTCTATCCAAGCCCGTGTACCCCCGACGATCTCATGCGCGCCCGTATAGAAGGCTCTGAATCGGGTTGTCGCCTAACGCCAGTCGCCGCCATTCGTGACATGGTCCGTGCGACGCGAGAATACGAGAGAACCATAGCCGTCTGAGGAGAATGACGCCAAACCGGGCTCGACAATCCTGAGTTCCTTAGTGTGGTGCCCTGCGCCACTCGCGCCTCTGGCTCTACTGTAAGCTGCGACAGCCACAGAGTCGACACAGCCTCATCTGTACATCGTTTTGGGTGACATTCAGTAATAGCTGCGTTACATCGAGTGACCGTGGGCCAAGCTCCCACGTTAATTGTTAGGTGTGCTCGGAGGCTGCGTGATTGGTCTAGGAACCAACTTAGCCCGGTCAGTCGTAGTGATTTGGCTCGCCGCGTTAGCGCCACTGCCGAACAGCGAGTCCGCGTTAGGCGCCCAGCAGCTCCTCCTGCTCGACGATGCGCACTCGTGCCCTGATTGCAGAATAGAAGTTACCGGACGCCGGGTCCTACGACCGAAAGATGGGTTTGTCGGTGACGTCGTCGCTGCAACACTGGCCACGGGATCTGACGTCATCCTCAATGCATTTGGCCGTGCTACTTACGCCCTTTTCGACTCAAGCGGCCGCGAGCGATACCGCAGGCTCTCGGTCGGCTCGGGACCATCAGAGTTTCGACAGCTGGACTTCGTAGCGCCGTGCGGCGACTCCGTGGTCGCCTATGACGGCATTCTCCGCAGGTTTTCAGTGCTTGATTCGCGCGGCGTTGTGGTTCGAAGCTTCCCTTATCAAGGTCCCATTGCTCATGCCGTTTGCACAGCCAACAGCATTGTTGCCTGGGCTGGAGGAACGGGTCAACTCGGCGCTCGCAAGAGGCTCGTTGTATTGCGACGCGACGGCTCGTTAGTTCGCGATCACGTGCCGAGTCTGGCGGACGGTACTGCGGGTGGGCTCCTCGCGTCGGGTCGCCTCGTCGCGATCGACAGTCGCGAGGTTGTGTACACGATCCCTTACGAGTCCTATGCGATTGAACAATTCTCGCTGGCAACCGGAAGCCAGCGCGTGTTGCGCCGAGACGCAGATTGGTTTCCTCGCGGTCAAGCCGGACCTAGACTACCGCCCTGGCAAGCACGGCCGCGTCCTCTCGTGCGAGGTTTTGCCACGGATAGCGCTGGGCGGTTGTGGGTGCTAGTGCGCAGAGCTCATCCAGAGTGGAAGCCCATTGGCCGCAACTACTCCTTGGGAAACCCGCCGCCCCGCACCATGGCGCGAAAGCTGTTTGTGACGACCGTCGAAGTCATAGACCCCACCGCGCGTCGAGTACTGGCTTCACTTGACCTACCAGGGTGGGTAACGGGGATGTCAGCGCCCGCAGTCGTTTACGGAAGTCGGCAGAACAGTTACGGAGAGACTGAAGTTCACATATGGAGGCTCCGCCTAACCACACCCAACTCGACGCGCAGGGCGCCTAACAATAGCGTTTCGGTTGGGGGAGGAGCTTCTGCCTTTGCGTCGAACAGCCAATGAGCGGGAGCCACGAAAGGCCGAGTGCCGCTTCAGTGCTTTGAAGGAGGAGGTCTCAGCGGCGCAGGTGATGAGTGATCTCGGCACGTCAGACGGCGAAGCGGACGTGCATGATATCGCCGTCGGCGACGATGTAGTCCTTGCCGGCGACGAGCATACGCCCTGCGTCCTTCACCGCCTGCTCCGAACCGAGCTCGATGAACACGGCGTACGGGATCACTTCGGCGCGGATGAATCCACGCTCCAGGTCCGAGTGAATCCGGCCCGCCGCTGCACGCGCGTTGGTGCCGCGTCGAATCGTCCATGCGCGCACCTCATCTTCGCCCACCGTGAAGAACGAGATGAGATCGAGCAGTCCGTACGCGCTGCGGATGAATCGCGCGAGCGCCGACTCGTGCAGCCCCAGGTCTTCGAGGAACGCCTGCTGCTCCTCCCGCGCCAGCCCGGCAATCTCAGCCTCGACGCTGGCCGAGAGAACCAGCCCGGCCGCGCCTAACGAGGTGATCCGGGCGGCGAGTGCATCCGGGATCGGCTCAGCGGCTTGCGCCTCGCCGCGGTTGAGTGCCACCAGCAGCGCACGATCAGTGAGAAACGCATAGCCGCGCAGTTGACTACGGTCGAGCTCTGTCGCCGAGAGACCGCGCAGCGGCCGACCATCTTCGAGCGTCGTTTTCATCACCTCGAACGCCGCGACCTCTTGCGCCGGCGCCTTCTCCTTGCGGGCGCGCTCCAGTCGACGCTCGACGATTTGGAGGTCCGCCAGTACACACTCGACGTGAAAGGCCTCGAGGTCTCCCAAGGGGTTAGGCGTGCCTTCGACCGCTGGGTTCTCGAAGTCGCGCAAGACGAGACAGAGCGCCTCTTGCTCCCGGATCTGCTGCAGAGCCTTCGTCGACAGCCCCTTCTTGTCGGCGCCGTGCTCGCCGGGAATATCCGAGAAGATCATCTCGGCGTACGTGGTCTTCTTTGGGGAGAAGATCCGCGAGAGTGTGTCGATCCGCTCGTCAGGGACGCGAACGGTGCCAATCCGCAGCTCGCCGCCGTAGCCAACGGCGACGTGGAGCCCGGTCATTGTGTTGAAGACTGTTGTCTTCCCTGATCCAGCGAAACCTACGAGCCCAATTTTCATGACGTCAGGATATGCAATTGCGCACAGATGAGGGGAGTCACTCTCGTTAGGAC
>JBFMFA010000179.1:0-6459 GCA_040753195.1 Gemmatimonadota bacterium
TACTTGCAGCACTCACCGTTACGCCGTCAGCCCGCGGCGTCGCGCAGCAAACAGCGACGCAACCGCCCGCCCGCGGCACGGCGCCGGCGCCGCGCCTCGGCGCACCAACGAAGGTTGCGAGCGTTGAGGGCCTAACGGAGTATCGGCTCGACAACGGCCTGCGCGTCCTCCTCTTTCCAGATCAATCGAAGCCGACCCTAACGGTGAACATCACCTACTTCGTCGGCTCGCGGCACGAAGGGTACGGCGAGACGGGAATGGCGCACCTGCTCGAGCACTTGCTCTTCAAAGGGACGCCCAAGCACCGCAACATCGACAGAGAGTTCACCGAGCGCGGCGCGCGCTGGAACGGCACGACGTTCTTCGATCGCACGAACTATTTCGAATTGATTCCGGCGAACGATGCGGCGCTGGAATGGGCGCTCGACCTCGAAGCCGATCGCATGGTCAATTCGTTCGTTGCTCGCAAGGATCTGGAGAGCGAGATGACCGTCGTGCGCAACGAATTCGAAGCGGGCGAGAACTCGCCGTCAGGCGTCCTCTTCGAGCGCATGTTGGCGACCGCATATCTCTGGCACAATTACGGCAACACAACGATCGGCGCTCGCTCGGATATCGAGAATGTGCCGATCGAGCGCTTGCAAGCCTTTTATAAGAAGTACTATCAGCCGGACAATGCCCTTCTCGTGGTCGCGGGCAAGTTCGACGAAGCGAAGACCCTTTCGCTGGTCAATCGCAAGTTCGGAGGGATTCCGCGACCCGTTAGGCGGCTCGACCGCGGGAACCTGCTGTTCACGACGTATACGAGAGAGCCGACGCAAGATGGCGAACGCACGGTCACGTTGCGTCGCGTTGGCGACACCAAGTGGGTCGGTTTGCTGTATCACACGCCGGCAGCCTCGCATCCGGACTATCCGGCCCTTCAGGTGCTTTCGAGCGTTCTGGCCACAGAACCCACGGGGCGGCTCTACAAAGGCCTCGTCGAACCGAAGCTCGCGGCCAATGTCTTCGGCCTAACGCTGGAGACACGCGAGCCCGGCTTCTTCATGTCCTTCGCCGAGCTGCGCGAGGAGCAGTCGCTGGACGTGGTGCGCGACAGCATGGTTGCCATCGTCGAGCAGCTCGCCACGCGACCGATTTCAGACGAAGAAGTCAATCGCGCGAAGGCGGAGTACGCAAAGGCGTTCGACCTCACGCTGAACAATCCCGAAGCCGTAGGCATACAGCTCACTGAATTCGCGGCAGCCGGCGACTGGCGGCTGATGTTCTATCTGCGCGACAAGGTCGAAGCGGTGACCACCGCCGACGTGCAGAAAGCTGCAGCGACGTACTTCAAGCCGACGAATCGCACGCTCGGCATGTTCATTCCGACCAAGTCACCTGAGCGCGCAGAAATCGCGGAGGCACCGGAGCCGCAGAGCCTGCTGCGCAACTATGCGGGTCGCAAGGTCGTGGCACAGGGTGAGGCGTTCGATCCGTCGACCACGAACCTGGACGCTCGCACCACGCGCAGCGCGCTGCCTAACGGTTTCGAGCTGGCGCTTCTGCCGAAGAAAACGCGCGGCGAAGCCGTGCATATGCGTGTGACGTTGCGTTTTGGAACGCCGACGGCGCTTACCGGGCGGTCACACGTCGGCGGCTGGATGGGGAGCCTGATGATGCGCGGCACGAAGTCGAAATCGCGACATCAGATCAAAGACGAGTTCGACAAACTCAAAGCACAGGTTTCCGTGAGCAGCGGCGCCAACACACTCTCAGCGAGCGTTCAGACGTTGCGGCCGAACCTGCCGGCCACGCTCGCGCTGTTGCGGGAGGTGCTGCGCGAGCCGGCGTTTGATCCGAAGGAGTTTGATTTGCTCAAACAGGAGGCGCTCGCTGGCATCGAGTCGCAAAAGTCCGAGCCCGAGGCGCTGGCGAACATCGCGCTGAATCGACATCTCAACCCATACGAGAAGGGTCACCCGAACTATGTCGAGACGATCGACGAAGCGATCGCCGATCTCAAAGCCGTCACAGTCGAAGACGTAGCGAAGTACTACACGGACTTCGTCGGAGCGGAAAAGGGTACGCTTTCCGCCGTAGGCGATTTTGATCCTAACGAGTTGACCGCGTGGGCAGCCGGCACGTTCGGGGACTGGAAACTGCCAATACCGTTCGAGCGCATCGCATCAGTGCATCGCGACGTTCCGGCGTCGCCGCAGGCGATTGAAACGCCAGATAAGTCGAACGCGGTGATGATCGCCGGCTTCAACCTCGCGATCCGCAACTCTGATCCTGACTGGCCGGCGTTGCGCCTCGCGTCGTACATCTTCGGCGAAAGCGGCCTCGATGCGCGTATCGCGGATCGCATCCGGCAAAAAGAAGGGTTGTCGTACGGCGTATCAGCAGGGGTGAACGCGGGCTCCATCGATCGCGCCGGTCAGTTCTTCGCCTTCGCGATCTTTGCGCCGGAGAACGCCGAGCGTGTCGAGGCAGCGTTCAAGGATGAAGTACAGAAAGCGCTGAAGGACGGCTTCACGGCGGAAGAACTGCAGAAGGCGAAGCAAGGGCTGTCGCGCATGAGTGAACAGATGCGAGCTCAGGACAACGTGGTCGCCAGTGCGCTGAACAACCAGCTATTCCTGAATCGCACGTTTGCGTTTGACGCCGAGTTGGAGCAGAAGATCCAGGCGCTTTCGGTGGCCGACGTCAACGCTGCCTGGCGGAAGTACATCGACCCATCCAAAATCAGCATCGTGAAAGCGGGAGATTTCGAGGGAGCCAAGAAGAAGGCCACGAAGGTGGTCCCGTGAGGACCTAACGAGCGATGGGTCTCGAAGCGATGTGTGCCGTGAAGGTCGGACTGCGGCGCACGACCGGGAAGGCGCTACTGGAGTCGGACCACGTGCTGCTTCGGCTGCCGCAGGAGCGCGTCAAAATCGCATTCGCCGACATCGAGAAGCTGGAGACGAAAGACGGCCAGCTCGCGATCAAACATCGGGGCGGGAGTGTCAACATCTACCTCGGTGCGGCAGCGGCGAAGTGGATGGAGAAGATCAAGAACCCGCGCTCGCTCATGGACAAATTGGGCGTAAAGCCGGGGATGCGTGTGGCGGTGCACGGGGTCGACGATGCGGAATTTCTGCTGCAACTCGGCGAAAGAACCGGTAACGCGGCGCGGCGGCCGGGTGGGCACGGCCTGGACATGATTTTCTTTGGTTGTGAGACGGTCGACGGGCTCGTTAGGCTCGCGGCGCTGAAGCGCACGCTCAAGAGCGACGGGGCGTTGTGGGTGGTCCATCGCAAAGGAAGGGACGCAACGCTGAAGGATGTGGACGTGTTCGCGGCCGCGAAGCGCGTCGGTCTCGTGGACAATAAGGTTGCTGCATTCTCGGCAACGCACACGGCAGAACGCCTCGTCATTCCGTTGAAGGATCGCGCAACCGCCGGCTCCGGCAAATAAGCTCAGCGGCCTAACGTGGGGGCGGCTCGAGCAGGTGGCGTGTCCCGCTAAGCGGCTCGTCGCGGTGGGGCGCTGCTTTTCCGCTTCGGTGGAGCGGCGCGCCTGATGAGCCAAACCGCGAGCGCGCTCGCGACGCCGATGCCAACCGGTGTCGCCGCGAGAAACCACATAGGGTGGCGATTCGTGATCGCGCTGGTCAACGCGCCGACGAGGCTCACCCCTCCTGTTACGAGGCCCCACAACGCTCCGCCGGGGCCGGTGACCGTCGCGGTGACATAGGAGCCGGCGAAGGCCGCGACCGTGGCGCCTAACAGAATAATGGCGAGGGCAGCCGGCGGTGTGCTGGCCAAGTGTGCGTTGACGGCGTCCGGATCACTGGGATCGAAGCCTGGTGGCGTGGGGAAGACCAAGCTGCTGAGCGCATCGAACAGTACGAAAACCAGAATGAAGCCCACAGCGCCAGCGCTTATCGCGAGAACTCGGCGGAGGATCATTGCGGATGTGTTGATGGAGACGGGCTTATCTGGGACGGACGGCGTTCGTTAGGCGCCAGCGTGGACTCGTGGTATGTTCTTGTTGGCCGCGAATGTACGATTCACGCACCAGCGAGGCAAAAGTTCGGTCAAAAAAGTCGCGTCTTCGGCGCGATACGAGTGCACATAGGTAGTCGGTCCGAAGCGGACCACATTAGAAAATCGCGGGTCGTCGCTGCGGCGCGCGAGGATCAAGTGGCCCTCGAGCCATTTGGTGCGGGGCATCGCGGCCGCAAAGCGCATCCGGGTCAAGAAGACGATGCGTGTCTTTTGCGGTATGATTTCGACGGGACCACAACGTTCGATGATGGCACGCAGACGGTCGAAGGCGGCCCGCACATTGGGCGCCTTGCCTTTGAAGTGATTCTCCAGTGTAAAGCGACCGCAGGAGTGCCACATGTTGGCGGTAACGAATGCGGCACCGCATTGGGGGCAACGCCAGAGTTCTCGGGGTGGCTTGCTGTTGCGTGGGGGTGAACGGCGTGGCGGGTGCATGTGGCAGAGATTTGGAGCGAAGCAGCGCGCAAAGCCAGACCCGAGTCTGCCGCCGAAACCCCGACGAAACTCGGCGAACGGTCATCCCGTAACAATGCAAGCAACCACTTGCTTTCAGCGTCAGCTCGTTTACACTTCGCGGCCCCTGTCGCGATTTCAGTTTGAGCATGATCCGCCAACGTATTCTCGAAGCCGCCGCGCGCATTTACGCGACATCGGGCTTTCGCGGCGCCACGACGCGTCGCATCGCCGAAGAAGCCGGTGTGAATGAAGTCACACTGTTCAGGCTCTTCGGCTCCAAGGCCGTGCTTCTGTCCGAAGCGATGCGCAACAAGGAGTTCATCGACCCGCATTTCAGTGAGCCTGACGAGTCGCTGACGCCCGTCGAGCAACTCACGCAGTCGATCCGGGCCGTCATGGCCAACCTCAGCAAGCACCGCGATCTCATCCGGCAAGGGATGGCCGAGATCGAACATCATCCAGGGCTCGCCAAGGAACTCTGCAGCGAAAAACGCGTCGCGTTCGAGCGGTTTCTCGAGTACTGCCGTGTCCTCGTGAAGCGCAAGGGAAGTGAACCTAACGTGGATCTGCGCACGGCCGCGTCCATGGTATTTAGTGCCGTCTTTCAGGACGTCATGAGCCGCGAGCTGGCCCCGGAGACGTTTCCTCCGGCGCAGCAGGCGGCGGCGCGCTACGCCAAAGTCTTCCTGCGTAGCATCGGCGTCTCCGCAAACGGCAAGCGGGCACTCCCGCGGCGCAAACGCCGCCGGTCCGCTCTCACCGCAGCCTAACGATTTCTATGCGTATTCTCACATCTCGCTTCGTAGTCGCCCTGTCTGTCGTCGCCGTGGCTCCGTTCGTCGCGGCGGCGCAGCAGGTGCGCTCGCTCTCGCTCGAAGACGCGCTGCGCCTCGCCGAGTCCGAAAGCGATGCCATTCGTATTGCGCGCGCCGGCGTGACCCGCGCGCAGGGTCAACAGCTGCAGGCCCGTTCCGGGTATCTCCCGCAACTCGCGGGTACGGCGGAGTACACGCGCACGCTCGCGTCGCAGTTCGAAGCGTTCAGCAGCGGCGGGTCGCCGCAACCACCCCCGGGCACACCACCACCACCTAACGACACGACCACCTACTTCACCCCCTGCTCCCGGTATCTGGCGGGAGCGGGAGCCACCGACGCGCAACGCCTCGCCGCGCTGGAGACCGCGGCGCGCTGTGCCGCGAGCGGCGGCTTTGGCATCGACTTCGAAAGCGTCGGTTTCGGCGCCAAGAATCAATACACATTTGGGCTCAGCGGCTCCGTGGATCTCTTCACGGGCGGACGCGTGCAAGCGCAGAACCGCGCCGCGCACGCGGGCAAGCGCTCCGCCGACATCGAGCTCACAAGTCAGCGGGCGCAGATGGCGCTCGATGTCACCGAAGCGTACTTCGACGCCTCGCTCGCCGACCGCCTCGTGGCGATCGCCGAGTCATCGCTCGCGTGGACCGAACGGGCGTTCCGTCAAACATCGCTCGCGCGCCAGGTGGGCAACACATCAGAGTTCGACATGTTGCGCGCGCAGGTCACGCGCGACAATCAGCGTCCCGCGCTCATCCAGCGCAAATGGGAGCGCGATCTGGCGTATCTACGGCTCAAGCAGCTGCTCAACCTGCCGTACGAAGAGAGCGTGACGCTGACGACGCAGATCAGCGACGAAGCGCCGTCGCTCAACGCGGTGCGCGCCGTCGCTGCGATCGCCGGCACTCCCGTTTCGGCCACGCCCGACACGAGCACGGCGAATCGGGCACCCGTTAGGCAGCTCAACGAAGCGCTGCGTGCACAAGAGGCACAATTGGCGGTCGCTCGCTCGCAACGCTGGCCGACGGTGTCCATGCGCACCCAATACGCGCGCCTGAACTTCGCGCGCGGGGGGCCGCAGTTCGACAACTTGCTGACGAATTGGACTGTGACGCTCGGCGCTTCGGTGCCGCTCTTCACCGGCGGCCGCCTCAA
>JBFMFA010000180.1:0-6451 GCA_040753195.1 Gemmatimonadota bacterium
GTTTTTCCAGGCATCTCCGAATGATCGCGCTGAGGTCCGCCGGAACGGCCTGCCGCAGCGAGCCGAGCGCGGGCGGCTCCCGCGTCATGTGTGCCGCGAGCACCGCCTGCGTCGTAGCTCCACGGAAGGGCGGCTGGCCCGTCAGCATTTCGAACGCCATCGCTCCCGCCGCGTAGATGTCGGCGCGCGCATCGACGTTAGGCTCCGCGCCGATCTGCTCCGGCGCCATGTAAGCAGGCGTGCCAAGTGCAACGCCGGTCGCGGTGATACGGGCTTCTCCGGTGGCATCGCTCAATGCCTTGGCGACGCCAAAGTCGGTAACGACCGCGTGGCGTTCCGTGAGCAGGATGTTGTCGGGCTTGACGTCGCGATGCACGACGCCGCGGCGGTGCGCGTAGTCCAAGGCGTCGGCCACTTCACGAAGTATCCTGACGACATCGGCGATTGGTAGCTCGCCTTCGCGCGTTAGGCGCGCTCGCAGGGATTCCCCCTCGACGAAGGGCATCACGTAGTACGGCAAGCCATCCACCGACCCGGCGGCGAGCAGCGGCACGACATGCGGATGCTGCAACCGCGCCGAAAGTCGCACTTCTCGCTCGAAGCGCTCCATGTTGACGCTGCCCGCGAGGTCATCCGGCAGAACCTTGATCACGACCTTGCGGCCGAGTTTGAGGTCTTCGGCAACGAAAACGCGGCTCATCCCACCGCTGAGCTCGCTCTCGATTCGATATGCGTCACCGAGGCCACTTTGTAGCCGCACGCGTAGATCAGTCGCGGAGGTCACGGAAGCAGAGTTTAGCGGTCGGGTGCGCGGCGGCAAGCAGGCGGCCGGGGACAATTACGCCGGGTCGGTTGAGACCCAGAGAGACACGCATTGCCGGACATTGCAGCGCGTTCGGAAGCCGACACACGCTCGCAAACGAGACGAGCACCCGCGTAGGTGGTTGACTGACAGCACGTCGGCGGCTTTGCGGATTCGCCACAGTGCAGCAGCGCATATGATGCGCAGCAGCACAGGTCGACGAGATCGTCCGCTCACCGCTGCGACTGAACGGCGGTCTTGCTAGCGCCGCATATATTCTTGTAGTAGAATATGCGCCTAGTAGCATATTCCGGTCCGTTGCAAGGACGGTGAAAACGCCATGTCCCGACAGTCGCCCTTTCCCCTCAGCAGTCTTGCGGTCGGCGCGCTGCTGCTTGCCGCGTGCGCGCCCACCGAGCAGCAAACCGCGCTCGCGGCGCCTCCACCCAACGCTTTCGATGAAGCCGCCTGGCGGGCGCCAACCGAAGTCGACATCCCTAACGACTCGCTGGGTGCGTCAATCCGTCGTGGGCTCGCCCTGCTGCGCTTCACGCCGGAAAGCCTCCCCCGTTTCGCGCCGTCTTCCCTGCGTTGCACCAGCTGCCATCAAAACGACGGCCTCAAGGCCAGCGCCGCGCCATTGACTGGCTCGCATGCGCGCTACCCGAAATACATGCCGCGCACCGGCGCCGTGATCGGGCTGGCCGACCGCGTCAATTACTGCTTCACGCGCAGTCTCGCCGGGAATGCGGTGCCCACCGAGAGTCGTGAGATGCAGGATATCCTGGCGTATCTCGCCTTCATCTCGCGCGGCATTCCGGTCGGCACCAAAATCCAGGGCGCGGACGGGTTGATCGCGATGGCCGAGCCGCTCGTCGGCGACACCGCACGCGGCCGTGCCATGTTCCAGCAGGAATGCGTCGTCTGCCACATGCCTGACGGCCAGGGGAATGGGCCGATTCCGGCGCTGTGGGGACCGCGCTCGTATTCGATCGGGGCGTCGATGGCGCGCGAGGAGCGCGCGGCCAGCTTCATCTACCACAACATGCCGCAGACGAAGCCTGGCTCGCTCACCACGCAACAGGCGTTCGACCTGGCAGCCTTCGTGAATTCGCACCCGCGCCCGGACTCACCTGGCAAGGAGAAGGACTTCCCGTTAGGCGGCGCACCGAAAGATACGCCCTATCGCACGGCGCAAGGCGAGGCGTACCGGCCTCCGAAGCTGTTGCCGCGGAAAAACCCGTCCGGCGCGATTGTGCCGCCGCCTGCCCCCATCGCGAGGCGCGCGAAGTAGCGCGGAATCATCATGACTCGCCGACGACCGAGACCCGTACGCCGCGAACGAGCGACCAGCCGCGATGTGTCGCGCCGCGACCTGTTGGCCGGCGCTGCTGCCGCGTTAGGCGGCGTCGCCGTGGCCACGCTCCCGCGCGCCATCGCCGCCGCAGAACTCACGACACCGCTCGTTGCCGGCGCGACGTCGGCCGTCGGACAGCGTTCCCCCTTCGCACAGCCGAAGGGACGCACCCCGACCGGTGAAATCACCGGCAACTCGCTCACACCGCTGCAGGAGCTCAACGGCACCATCACGCCGTCCGATCTCCACTTCGAACGGCATCACGCCGGCATTCCGACGATCGATCCCGCGCGTCATCGCCTCCTGCTCCATGGACTCGTGGATCAACCGCTCGAATTCGCGCTCGAAGACCTCAAGCGCTTTCCGCAGGTCACGCGCGTCTACTTCGTCGAATGCTCAGGGAACGGCCGCGCCGCGTACCGCCAGCCGAAGCCGGACATGACGCCGCAGAAGGTCGAAGGCCTAACGGCGAACTCCGAGTGGACGGGTGTGTCTCTGGCCACGCTGCTTAACGAGTGCGGCATCAAGAGCGACGCCCGCTGGTTCCTCGCTGAAGGTGCCGACGACTGCCGCATGACGCGCAGCATCCCCATCGAGAAGGCGCTGGACGACGCCCTCGTCGTCTGGGGACAAAACGGCGAGGCGCTGCGCCCGGAACAGGGGTACCCGCTACGGCTCTTGCTCCCCGGCTGGGAGGGCAACACGAGCGTCAAATGGTTGCAGCGCATCGAGCTTGGCCGCGAGCCCTGGATGACACGCTGGGAGACGTCCAAATACACCGACCCGCTGCCTAACGGCACAGCTCGGCGTTTCTCCTTTGTGATGGACGCCAAGTCCATCATCACCGCGCCGGCCTTCCCGTCGCGACTCCCGGCGCCCGGCTGGTATGCGATCAGCGGGCTCGCCTGGAGTGGTCGCGGGCGCATCACGCGGGTCGAGGTCTCGACGGACAACGGTCGCACGTGGGCCGACGCCGAATTGCAGGGACCGGTCCTTTCCAAAGCCCACACGCGCTTCCAGCACATGTGGCAATGGCGCGGCGATGAAACGGTGCTCCTGAGCCGTGCCGTCGACGAAACCGGATACGTGCAGCCGACGCGCACGCAACTCATCGAAAAGCGCGGCATCGGAACCGATTTTCATTTCAATCCCATCCGTGGCTGGCGCGTCCATCGCGACGGTCAGATCACGTTCCACGGAGAGACCTAACGATGCGCCGCTATGCTTTCCTGTTGGGGTCCGCGGCGTTGCTGCTGGCGTGTCGTGAAACACCGTCAACGGTAGCCAGCGCCACGCGCCTTGGCATCGGCAGTACGCCTGCACAGGCGCTCATCGACTCGCTCGACATAGACGTCGATACGAGCGGCAACGGCCTGCCGGCCGGTCACGGTGATGCGCGCCGCGGCGCCGAGCTGTTTCGGGCGCAGTGTGCGGCCTGCCACGGCGCCAGTGGCGAAGGCATGGAGCCGGCCTACCCCAAGCTCGTGGCACGTGAACCAGCGACCGGTTTCCCCTTTGCCAGCGACTTCAAGATCAGCAAGACGATCGGCAACTACTGGCCACACGCCACCACGCTGTTCGACTACATCCGCCGCGCGATGCCGCTTACAGCACCGCGCTCATTGAGTGACGACGATGTCTATAGCCTAACGGCGTATCTGCTCGCCGCGAACGGCGTCATTGCGCCTGACGCGACGCTCGACCGTTCCACCTTGCTTGCCGTGCGTATGCCGGCGCGCGACCGCTTTGTCGATGATGACCGGCGCGGCGGTCGGGAAATCCGATGACGCCATCCACCTTCTCTCAGCCGGTCCGTCACATACCCGAGGAATCGTTATGACTTCTGCAGCATCACCCATTGCCCAGCCTAACGCGCGTGCAGTGACGCCGGCTCGCGCGCCGTCGTGGCTGCGGCTCGGTATCATCTTTGGTCTCGTCAGCGCAGTGTCGATCCTGCTCTGGGGACCCATCGGCGTGTCGGGGACCTACCCGCGTTTCGTCGGCTGGGTGCTGGATTTCTTCTCGCCCGCCTACGTCGCGGCCAACCCGTATCTGGTGAAGATGGGGAGCGTGCTCAAACCGGAGACGTTTCTCGTGATCGGGCTGCTCATCGGTGGATTTCTCGCCTCCCGCATCGGCGGGGGTGGTGCGAAGGCGCCCGCGTGCGAGATGGTTCACGCACGTGAGACGTCGACCGGCCGGCGCTACTTCGACGCCTTCCTCGGCGGCTTTCTGATTCTGTTTGGTGCTCGCCTCGCCGGAGGGTGCACGAGTGGGCACATCATCTCCGGCATCACGCAGCTGTCGATCAGCAGCATGATCTTCGCCGCTGGTACGTTCGCCTCAGGGATCGTCACCGCGATGATGATCCGCTCGAAGGAGGGTGCCTAACATGTCAGCCTTTTATGCGTTACTCGTGGGCATCGCGATGGGCGCGCTGATCCAGCGCGTCGGCGCGTCGAGCCCGTCGATGATCCTCAAGAATCTGCGGCTGCAGAATCTGAGCATCATCAAGTTCATGGCGATCACGATTGCGGTTGGCATGCTGCTGGTCTATACGATCAACCTGTTCGCGCCGCAGCAGCTGCACTTCGACGTGAAGCCTGCGTATGTGCTCGGTGTCGCGTTAGGCGGCATCATCTTCGGAGTGGGCTTCGCGGTCGGCGGCTACTGCCCCGGAACGTGCGTGGTTGGCATTGGTGAGGGACGCAAGGACGCCTGGTTTGCCATCGCCGGCGGCATAACGGGGGCGCTCACGTTCACGTTGCTGTACAACGTGCTGTTCAGCGCGCTGATCAAGCCGCTGGACCTCGGAAAGATCAGACTGCAGGACGTTGTGCATTTATCGCCGATCGCGACGGCGGTGCTCGTCGGTGGCATTATGCTCGCGATCGTCGCGATGTTGCCGACGATCCGCAAGCGAAGCTCCGCCGCGTGATGACACGGCGCGTGGCACTCTCGTAGATTGTCCGTTATGCGACGTGCAACGCGCCGTAAGGCACGCACATTCCCGACGCCGACGCCCGAGCTGCTTTCACTCGTGGCGCGGCGCTTCCGGGTGCTCGCCGATCCCGCGCGCCTGTTGATTCTGCATACGCTGGAGGATGGGGAGTTGTCCGTGAACGAGATTGCGGAACGCGCGGGGTTGCCACAGGCGACGGTGTCCAAACATCTGCAGCAACTGCACTCGGCGCGCTTTCTGTCGCGCCGGCGCGATTCGTTGTATGTGTATTACGCGATCGCCGACAAAGACGTGCTACGCCTCTGTCAGATGGTCTGTGGCCGCCTCGCCGATGAGACTGCGGCCGTCCGCGCGCTGTTCGCCGTCCGTTAATTCGGGCTCGCCAACGCAGCGAGCGCCTTTCGGTCGTACACGCGACCGCGCGCGATCACCGAGCGGATGCTGCGTACAGCGCTGATATCGATCAGCGGATCGCGATCCAGCAGCACCAATTCGGCACAGTACCCCGGCGCGACTCGGCCACACGACTCAGCAAGGCCGAGTACCTGCACGGCGTTGACCGTGGCACTGGCGAGCGCTTCACGTGGCGAGATGCCCCCGTCCTGAACCATCATCTCCAGCTCGCGCTGCAGCGAAAACCCGGGGACGAGGCCCGGCACACTCAAATCGGAGCCGGCAAGGATCGTCACGCCGGCGGCGGCGACATCTCGAAGCACGCCTAACGAGGATCGCTGGATCGCCGCCCAGTCTGTGCTCGTATCGGGATCGACGCTGCGCATCGACAACTGCGTACGCCATTCGTCTCGCAACGCGCGCGGGACGAAACGCAACGTCGAGTCTCGCGCTCCCGTCGTATCGAAGACGATGCGCGCCAGTTCCGTATCCGTGAGCAGTCGCACCGCGCCGGATACGAAGGTCGGCGTCCAGGCCGTCGCATTGCGCGCAAGGCGACGCGCCAAATCGCTCCGCGCTTCGCCGGAGAGCGTCGACAGTCCCTCCACCAACTGGCCGTTGCGACTGTCGAGCAGCACGTGCTCGAATGATGCGAAACCAGAATCCGAAATCGTGGGGATGAAGCTCATGGGGGGCGCGTGTCCCGCCACCTTCATTCCGCGAGCGCTCGCCGCTCGGACGAGCGCAAAGTATGCCGATGCCGCCGGATAGTTGCGGATCTTCACGAAATCGGCGCCGAGTCGAGCGAGCGAGTCGACGGCGCGCTCCGCGTCGGCGGCCGTGGCGACGGCAAAGCGCCGGTCCAGTTCACGCATCAGCTCGGGGCGATTCAGCGGCCTCGTTAGGTTACGCACCATCTGGAGCCAGCGCGCGCTTT
>JBFMFA010000181.1:0-6437 GCA_040753195.1 Gemmatimonadota bacterium
TGGATCTGATCCGTTCGCAACGTCGGCGCGCCCGCGTACTCGACGACGCCGCGATGCTCGGGGACGAGGAGGGCGCCGGTGCTGCACCCTCGCCGGGTGATACCCCCGACCGCGATGTCGAACGCTCGGAGACCCGAGAGCTGGTGCGGCGCTCGCTCGCCGAACTCCCAGCGCCCCAGCGCAAGGTGCTGGAATTGGCCTACTTCGGCGGGATGTCGCAAAGCGAGATCGCCGAGTTCCTGAGCGAACCGTTAGGCACGGTGAAAACGCGCATGCGAGCCGGGTTGGAAAAACTGCGCACGGCGCTGCGACCCATCCTCGGCGCGGAGGCGTTGCCATGACCGCCATCACCTGGCAGGAAACGGCAGCGGCGTATGCCCTCGATGCCCTCGCTCCAGCCGAGCGCTCGGAGTTCGAGGCCGTGTTGGCGCGTTCGGAAGACGCACAGCGCAGCGTTGCGGAGTTTCAGGAAGTTGTCTCGCTGCTGGCATACGCCGCACCAGCGGTGCAGCCGCCCGCTTCGCTGCGGACTCGTGTGCTCAGTGAGGCCGGCGACGTGCGCCCTATTGCGTCCGCGCGCAGGAATCCTAACGAGAGGCATGGTCAGTCGCGCCTCTGGACAGCGTACATTGCGCTTGCGGCGTCCGTGATGGTAGCGGTGCTTTTGGGCAGCAGGTATGCGGACGAACGTGCCGTCAGCGCCAGGCTCGCGGCTTCGGCGGACACATTACGCAGCACACTCGCCTCGCGCGACGCGATCATCAATTCGCTGCTCGCTCCGGAAGTTCAGACGATCCGGCTTTCCGCGAACGTGAACGCGGCGGCAGCGCGCATGTATGTGAACAACGCGACGCGCCAGGTCATACTCGCCACCTTCCAGCTTGCCCCCGCGCCCGAGGGGCGGACGTATCAGCTCTGGGGGATTGGCAGGGGCGGTGCCCCGGTCAGCCTCGGCACGTTCAACACGACGGCGAACGGGGAAGCGCGAATGGTCGCCACCGTTCCCGCCGGCCTAACGATAGATGTGGGCGCCGTAACCGAAGAACCGGCAGGTGGGTCGGCACAGCCGACGTCCGCGCCATTTCTCGTCGGTCAGGTCAACTAAATCTCTTCGTTGAGCACGCGGCGCAGCGTCGCGCGATCGATGTTGCCACCGGAGATCACCACGCCGACGCGTTTGCCTGCCAGCGTGTCCGCTAGTTTGATCGCGCCGGCGAGGCCTGCGGCACCGGCTCCCTCCACGAGCGAGTGGGTCGTCTCCAGCAATAAGCGCAGGGCAGCGGCGATCTCCCCCTCACTGACCGTCACGAAGCCGGCTAGCCCCTCCTGCAGCGTCGGGAAGGTGAGTTCGTAGGTCGAGCGCGTTGCCAGGCCGTCAGCGAAGGTGTTTGCGCTATCGACGGTCACAGGCTTTCCCGCGTGCCATGAATCGTGCGCCGCGGCCGCGCGTTCCGCTTGAACGCCGTACACGGCGAGCGACGGTTTCAGCGCACGCGCGATCGTTAGGGCACCTACAGCTTGCGATCCGCCGCCGATGGCGATGACCAGGGCGTCGAGGTCGGGCGCCTGATCGACGATCTCCAACGACATTGTCGACGCACCAGCAAGGATCCGCAGATCGTTCGTGGAGTGGGCGAGTGTGGCACCCTCTTCCCGGACGACACGGTCAGCAACGGCAGTCGATTCGTCGTAATCGCGCCCCTCTTCGATGAGCCGCGCACCATAGGCGCGCATCGCGGCATTCTTTTCGGGGTTGTTGCCTAACGGCACGCAGATTGTCGTGCGCACGCCGAAGAGTTTGCCCGCGTACGCGAGACCGAGCCCGTGGTTGCCGCGCGTCGCTGCGACCACACCGCGTTTTCGCGCCGCTTCGTCGAGCGCTGTCATGAAGGACAGCGCATTCCGTACTTTGAACGAGTTGGTCGGGTTGAAGTTCTCGTGCTTGACGTACACGGCGATGCCACGGCCAATCGCCTGATCCAGGGTCGGATAGCGCCTCAGGGGGGACGGCGAAGGCGATAGGTACGGTGCGATGCGGTCGCGGGCGGCGTAGACGTCGGCGAGGGAGAGGGGCCAGGAGGAAGGCAAGTGACAGTCGCTAGTTGCTGGTTGATCCGACGCGGGTTCCGGGATAGCTCGTGACGCGACTGGCCCGCGCAAAATTGCCGGTCGATGCCGTATTCTATATCCCCTGGCAACTAGCAACTAGCAACTATCCCTATTCGTGTCCACCGAATCCTGGCAATTCGTCCTCATTCGCTGGCTCACGTTCCTCGCCCTGTCCACATCGCTCGGCGTGCTGACCGTCTATTTCTACCTACGCCCGCGGCAGGCGTTAGGCACGGACTTCGCCGACGTACGCAAGCTCGCGCGTTGGGGTGAGATCAGTGCCGTGGCGTTGATTGCGCTTGCTGGAGCGCGGCTCTGGGCCCAGTTCCAGACGCTGGGCGGCGCCGAAATGGGTCCCTTCACCGAAGTGATGCGGCCGATGTTGTTCGAGACGCCGTGGGGGTTGGGGCTGATGGCGCAGGTGGTCCTGGCGATTGTCGCGTCTTTCGCGTTCGGCGCGCCCGCCCGGCAAGGTGCGTGGTGGCTTGCGGCGGCCGCGGTGTTTCTGGTGAGTGCTACGCCTGCCCTGAGCGGCCATGCGGTCGCCGAGCTGCGTCCGTTTATTGGCGTGACGATGGACACGCTCCACGTGCTTGGCGGCGGAGTCTGGTTAGGCACGCTCAGCGTTCTCGTGGCGCTGGCGATCCCCATCCTCGGCAACGCCGATGCGCGGAAAGCCTTGCAGGAGATTCTCGTCATCTTTTCCAAAGTTGCGCTCACGGCGGCGGCGGTGGTGACGCTCACGGGCGTCTATGCGGCGTGGGTTCACGTGGGCTCGTGGAACGCGCTGTGGGCGACGCGCTACGGAGACGAACTGGTGCTCAAACTGTGTGGCGTCGCCGTCGCGGTGCTCCTCGGCGGCGTCAACTGGCGCGTGGCGGTCCCTCGACTCACGTTAGGCCGAGTGCCGGCATTTGCGGCGACGGGCAGCGCCGAAGTTTTCACGGCAATTCTCATCTATTTGCTCACGGCCGTTCTCGTCGGCCGACCACTCCCAATCGAAGGAGCCTAAAGAACACATGACGCGCTTCCGAACTGTACTTGCCATCGTCTTCACCGCCGTTGCGAGTAGCGGATCGGCGCAGCCGGTGAACAGGCTCGAAGGGCTCATCCCGCTGCGCATCGACGACAGGCAAGGAAAGGTCTTCTTCGAGGTGCGCGATGGAGATCGCCTGCTCATGTTCACGCTCCTCTCCACCGGCCTCGGTTCCAATCCAATTGGACTCGATCGTGGCGGCGATGGCGGCTCGTACGTGACGCGTTTCGAGCGCAACGGCGATCGTGTGCTCGTCGTGTTCGAGAACTGGAACTACCGCAGCTCGCTGGCAGCGAATCATCCGCACCAGCAGACCATCGTCGAGTCGTTTCCGCACAGCACCGTCGCGGCGTTGCCGATCACGGCGGAGGAAGGCGGCCGCCTCGTTGTGGACGCCACCGATTTCGTGATGCGCGACTGGAACGATGTGAGCGGCACGCTGACGCGCGCGAACGAAGGCACGTACACACTGGCACGCGAACGCTCCTCGGTGTACAAGCCGTACACTCGCGCCTACCCTGAGAATACGGAGATCGACGTCAACCTGACGTTCGCGACGCAAGGCCGTCCGGGTGGGACCGTTTCCAACATCGTGCCGGATGGCCGCGCCTTCACGCTCCGGCAGCACATCAGCTTCGTTAGGCTGCCGGACGATCGCTATCGGCCGCGCAGGTTCGATCCTCGCGCCGGCTTCTTCGGCATCGATTTCAAGGACTTTGCGCAGCCGATTCAGAATTGGCTGGAGCAACGTTGGATATCGCGGCATCGGCTGCAGCGACGGAACCCCGCCGATCCCAACAGCCCATTCGAAAAGCCGATCGTGTATTACGTCGATCGCGGCATACCGGAGCCCGTGCGTCGCGCGACGGTTGAGGGGGCGAAGTTCTGGGAGGAGGCGTTCAATCAGGCCGGGCTACGCGGAGGCTTCCGCGTGGAAGATCTCCCGGACGGCGCTGATCCCATGGACTCGCGCTACAACATCGTCATCTGGATCAATCGCAACGAGCGCGGCTGGTCCTTCGGCGGTTCGTTAGGCGACCCGCGGACCGGCGAGATGATCAAGGGGCTGGCGCACATGGATTCGCACCGCGCCCGGACCGACTACAACCTCTATGCAGGTTTGCTGGGCGCCGACGCCGCCGCGGCGGACACGGCCTTCGTGCTCGCGCGCGTCCGGCAGGTAACGGCGCACGAGATCGGACACACGTTAGGCATGTCGCACAACTACCTCGCCTCCACGTACGAACGTGGCTCGGTCATGGACTATCCGCCACCGCGCGTCCGGCTCGACGCCGCCGGCAACATCGACATCAGCGCCGCGTACGCCTCGGGGCCGGGACCGTTCGATGTATGGGCCATTCGCTGGGCGTACGGCATCTTCCCGGAAGCGACCGAGGCGGACTCCCTGCGCGCGCTCATCGCCGAAGGCCTGCGCAACAAGTGGATCTTCCTGTCGGATGCCGACGCGCGGCCGGAGTTTGCCTCCGATCCGCGCGTCAACCTGTGGGACGATGCGGCGACCGCCACGGATTTCCTCACGCACCAGATGAACGTTAGGCGCGTCGCCATGCGCCGCTTCGGCGAACGCAATCTGCGGCCGGGCGAACCGCTGGCGCTCTTACAAGAGCGCTTCGCGCCGTTGTACCTCATGCATCGTTTTGCTTTTGGCGCGACGGCGAAGACGATCGGCGGCGTTGAATACCACCACGCGGTCCGTGGCGACGGGCAGCAATTCACGCGGCCCCTTCCCGGGAATCAACAGCGGGCTGCCTTGCGCATGTTGCTCGCGGCCCTAACGCCGGCCGAGTTAGGCATTCCCGATACGGTGATCACGCTGCTGGGACCGCGGCCCTTTGGCTTTGCCCCGTATGTCGAGCTGATGAACTCGCGCACGCGGCCTACGTTCGACGAGTTGGGTGCCGCCCGCACGCTCGCGCAGATGATCCTCGATAGTTACCTGCAGCGCGATCGCCTGGCACGGCTGGTTCAATTCGCCCCCCACGACGCATCGACCCTGACGCTCTGGGAGCTGCTCGAGACGACGGAGCGCACGCTCTTCCCGGCGTCGGCGGTGGCGTCGGCAAAGGAGCGCGCGCTACAGCGCGTCGCTCAGCGCGCGTACATCGATCGACTGGTCGCAATTGCCGCTGACCGAGATGCGTCGCCGGAGGTGCGAGCCATGCTGGACCAGCGACTGCGTACAGTCGCGCCGCAATACGCCACGCGGGCCCGGACCGCGACCCGCCCCGAAGAAGCCGCTCATCTCAACGCGCTCGTCGCCGACATCAGACGTTGGCTGGATCGCGGCGAGGCGCCCGCCTCCTCTCCTGCGCTGCGGGCTCCTCCGGGTGATCCCTTCGGTATGATCGCCGACGACTGGTACGGGTTTCCCTCTCTGAGCGCGCGCGTCCGACCGTGAAACTCGTTGCATCGTGCGGCGTACCAAGGACTATCTGCGTCGAAGGTGGCTTATGCTGAATCGTCGTTATGCATTCGTACTCGCGGGTCTTCTTTTCCTTCCGCATGTCGTAGAGGCGCAGCGGCGTGGGCGCACGCGGCCGACGCGGGCGACGCGATACGAAGAACCGCGCACGAACGCGGTAGATCGCCATGGTTTCGGGATCAACTTCAACTATGGCAAGCCCACGGGTGAGTTCGGCGACTATGTGAACCAGGGCTTCGGCCTGGATGGGTTCTACCGCTACGCGCTCGACCGCTACGGCATCGTGTCGTTACGAGTCGGCGGCGGGTTTCTGATTTACGGCAACGAGACGCGCCGGCTCCCGCTGAGTTCCACGATCGGCAACCTGATCATGGTCGACGTGAATACGTCGAACAACATCCTCAACTTCGGCGGCGGTTTGGAGCTGGCGATTCCCACGCCAGCTGTGCGACCCTACGTCTTCGGGCAGCTCGGCTCCGCGTACTTCTACACGCAGTCGTCGGTGGAAGGGTCGGACGATACGCAGGACTTTGCGCGCAGCACGAACTATCGCGATTGGGTGTTCTCCCGGCAGGTTGGTGGCGGCTTGCAGGTCCCGTTAGGTCGCAGCAGATCGCGCACCGGTGTACACCTGGATCTTGGCGCGACGTACAACCTGAACGGGGAAGCGCGCTATCTGCGCGAAGGCAGCATCGATGAGGTCAGCCCGGGCCAGTTCGTCTTCAACCCGATTCGAAGCGAAGCCAACCTGGTCACGTGGCGGCTTGGCCTGACGTTTACGCTTCGTTAGGCGTGATCTGCGCTGTGGAGTTCAGTGCCGGTTGGTCGGCTGGAATTCGCGCTTGGAGT
>JBFMFA010000182.1:0-6419 GCA_040753195.1 Gemmatimonadota bacterium
TAAAGTGGCTAGCCAAAGTGGGCCTCTGCGACGAGGATTTCCCCTGTGAGTCTCACAAAGCCGGTGCGCGCCTAACGATGAAGTTCTGGGGTGTCGTTCGCTTCGAACTGAAGTATCAAATCCGTCGTCCGTGGCCATGGCTGATGTTCGCCTTCATCCTCGTTGTCTCGTTCTTCATGACGCGAGACGCGGCGGTACAGGACGCGCTGTTCGACGAGTTCTTTGTCAACGCGCCATTCCAAATAGCTGTCAGTACCGTGGTGGGCGTCTTGATGTGGCTGCTCGTCGCGCCCGTTATAGCAGGCGAAGCAGCGGCGCGCGACGTGGCCACCGGTGTCTACCCACTCATCTACACATCGCCCCTGAGCAAAGCGCACTACCTCGGCGGCCGCTTTATAGCGGCACTCGTTATCAACGCCGTTCTCCTTGTTGCGCTGCAGCTCGGGATTCTGGCCGCGGTGTATTCGCCGGGCGTGAACGCCGAGCTGATTGGTCCGTTTCGGCTAGCGGCATACCTAACGGCGTACGGGTACATCGCGCTTCCGACGGCCTTCGTTGGCACGGCGATCCAGTTTGCGCTAGCACTTCGGAGTGGGCACCCGATGGCTGGCTACGTCGGAAGCTTCATCATGGGCTTCATGGGTGTCTTCATCGCATCGCTGTTGCTGTTCAGTCGCGGGTTGGGGATGTGGCTGGACCCGATCGGCATCCGATACGTGATCGAAGACATCGCGTACTTGTGGACGACAGCGGAGAAGAACACGCGGCTTTTGACGTTCGATGGCATCGTGCTGAGAAACCGGCTCCTGTGGCTTGGCATAGCGTTAGGCGTGATGCTTGTCACGTACGTGCGTTTTCACTTTGGGCATCGCAGCGAGACGAGTTGGTGGGTGCGCTGGCGCCGCCGACGCGATGCCCGTGCGCCGGAGCCGACTGTCATCGCTGTGCCGACTGCCCCGATTTCTGCACCGCCAGCAACGCAGGATTTTGGCTTTGGTTTTCAAGTTAGGCAGGCGCTCGCCATCGGCTGGGACTCGTTCCGAGTGCTCGCCAAAAGTTGGGCGGGACTCTTCATGCTTGCTGTTGTCCCGCTCTTTTCGGTTCTGGTGGTGCTGGATCAGATGCTTGCCAGCGGCTCCGCGCTCGTGCCGACTACGGGGCAGGTTCTCAAGGAGCTGACTGGCCCCCTAACGACGGAGCTGAGCCGCTGGGTGATCGTTCCCGGCCTCACCATCTTCTTTGCCGGGGAGGTCATTTGGCGCGAACGGGAAGCAAACCTCGGCGAGATCAACGACACCGCGCCGGTCCCCGATTGGGTTCCGTTCCTCGGCAAGTTCCTCGGGATCGCCTTCTTGCTCACGGCGTTCATGGGAATGCTGATGGTGGCCGGGATGGTGTCTCAACTGATCCGTGGATACAGCCACTTCGAGATCGGGCTGTACCTAACGATCTTGTTTGGCATGCAGCTCCCGGAGTATCTGCTTTTCGCGCTGCTTGCCCTGGTTGTGCACATCCTCGCGGACCAGAAGTACATCGGCCATGTGGCCGCAGTGATGGCGTATGTGGTGATCGTTTTGGCGCCGTTGTTCGGGATCGAGCACAACCTGCTGATCTACGGTGCGGGGCCGTGGTGGACGTACACCGATATGAGAGGGCTCACCCCGTTTGTCTGGCCGTGGTTGTGGTTCAAGCTGTACTGGGCGGCATGGGCGCTTCTGCTCGCCGTCGTCGCGCGGCTTCTGTGGGTGCGCGGGAAGGAGAGCGGCCTCGCGGCCCGGCTGCGGTTGGCCCGGCAGCGCCTAACGGGGGCGTCGGTGCGAGCAGCTGGTCTGGCGGTAGGCCTGATCCTTTCGTTAGGCGGCTTCATCTTCTACAACACCAACCTCCGCGGGGAGGGGTACCGCAGCGCGGCTGATCTCGCAGAACGAAAGGCCGAATACGAGCGGCGCTATGGTAAGTACGGCAACGTGCCGCAACCCAACCTGACGCACGCCAAACTGACCATCGAGATCCACCCTGAGCGCCGCGCGATCGACATAGGCGGAACGTACAGTCTGGTGAACAGAGGCGCGCTGCCGATCGATTCGGTCCACCTGGCTGTCGTTCCCGGAGTCGAGACCGTGGGCGTCACGTTCAATCGGACCGCCACGCCGGTGCTCCAGGATGAGGACCTCGGTCACCGGATCTACGCGCTCAGCGAGCCGCTGCAGCCTAACGACTCATTGCAGCTCACATTCACCGTGCGCATCGCACCACGCGGATTCCGCCAGGACGGCGCCGATCTTACGGTGGTGCAGAACGGCACGTTCTTCACGAACAATCGGCTCCCCGCGATCGGATACCAGAGAAGTCGCGAGCTGCTGACTCCGAGCGAGCGCCGAGAGCATGGCCTAACGCAGCGCCCGGTGATTCCCTCGTTGTATGACGCGGAAGCACGCAAATACCGCGAGCCGGGAGGGATCGTACTCGAAGCGCTTATGGGAACGAGTGAGGATCAAACAGCCGTTGCTCCCGGTGCGTTGCAGCGATCGTGGAAGGAGAATGGACGCAGTTATTTCCACTACGTCACCGATGGCCCCATCGGCAGCGAGTGGGCCTTCTCCTCAGCGC
The DNA here is from genome assembly GCA_040753195.1 of Gemmatimonadota bacterium. Lineage (GTDB taxonomy): Bacteria > Gemmatimonadota > Gemmatimonadetes > Gemmatimonadales > Gemmatimonadaceae > DASYRX01. The sequence goes on from JBFMFA010000182.1 coordinate 2,611, forward strand.
GCTACGCCGTGCGTGAAGAAAACTGGAAGGGAGTCGCGATTCGATTTCTGCATCACCCCGGACACACGGGGCACTTGGATCGCATGATGGCGAGTATCAAAGCCTCGCTCGACTATTACACCAAGCAGATTGGTCCGTACCGGTACAATCACATCACGATCGCGGAGATTCCTGGCGATGGCGTAGGTGTGCACGCAGACGCCAGCATGCTCACGCATGGTGAAGGCGTCACGCTGCTCAAACCTAACGAGAAAGGGAGGGGAAGTCTGGACTTTCCGTACGCGATCATGGCCCATGAGATGGCACATCAGTGGAGGATGCCAATCGCGTTCGTCGAAGGCGCGCCCATTTTGTCGGAAAGTTTCGCCTGGTACTACGCTATCAAAGTCGTGAAGCACACCAAGGGCGACGAACAACTGCGGCGCCTCATGCAGCTCATGCGACAGCCATATCCGATTGCGCCGATCCGTCGCGGCGAGCCGCTCTTGCGCGGACTGGATCAATACATGTCGTACCGTCGAGGCCCATTTGCCCTCGTCGCGCTGAGCGAATATGTAGGCGAGGAGCAGATAAACGGGGCGCTGCGGCGCCTCTATGAAACGCACACCGCGGAGAATGCTGCACCCGCGACGACGCTCGATCTGTATCGCAACCTGCAAACCGTGACGCCAGACTCTTTGGAGTCTTTGCTGCACGACCTTTTCGAAGTGAACGCGTACTGGACGTTCCGAGCTGAGCGTGTTTCCGGGAAGCAGTTAGCAGATAGTAGCTGGGAAGTCACGCTCGATGTGGCGGCGCGCAAAGTGATTGCGGACAGCGCTGGAGTCGAGACAGAGCAGCCGCTTAACGAGTGGATCGAGGTCGGTGTGTTTGCGCCCAGCGAAATTGGCGAGCTAGGCGCCCCGCTGTACCTGCAGAAGCATGCAATGCGGCCCGGAAGACAGCGCATTGTGGTGACGGTGCCGCGCAGGCCAGTATTGGCAGGGATCGATCCGCGCCATCTGCTCGACTGGGTGGAGAGTGTGGACGACGACGACAATATTCAGCGTGTGGAGATTCCCGAAACGACACGCTGAAGAGGAAGCGATGAAGAATTGGCGGATGGCTGGTCGTCTGAGCACGGCGACAATGAGCGTGCTTCTGTTGTCGGCGTGTGGTTCAGGGAGCGCTCCGAATACGCCCAACGCGCCAACGTGTACCGTCAGCGGCGTGACCGTTGTCGCCAACCCGACGACGATGAATACCGGTGTCGCGACCTCGCTAACGGCAACCGTCAACGCAACTTCCGCCTGCACGCAAGGTGTCACGTGGAGCGCGACGCCGGCGACGGGGGGCACGCTGACGCCGAGTGGTCTGACGGCAACCTTCACGGCGGTCACGGCCGGGGCGTACACGATCAGCGCAACGAGCAGCGCCGATCCGACCAAGAGTGGGTCGGTAACAATCAGCGTAACGAGTACTGTTCCTCCCTGCGGTCAGACCAGTGGAGCCACGGTTACACACAGCGCCGATATCGCGGCGAATGAGACCTGGGCCGGCGATGGGGTCACCCATGTAATACCGAGCAGCTTCTCGATCAGAGGCAGCGCCATCGTGACGGTACAGCCTTGCGCGATAGTCGCGTTAGGCGCGGGTGTGTCAATCACCGTTAGGGACAACGCGCGGCTGGTTTCCGCCGGCACCGGCAGCACGCGCTTCGTCACATTCCGTCGCAACGACCCAAACCAGGCGTGGGGCGCGCTGCGTGGTTTCCACCCAACTACGGTAATCGACCTAACGTGGACACGGCTGGAGAATGGCGGTGCATTCGGGGGGCTGAGCGATCCATCGATCGCGGTCATCGGAAATGGGTACGGGTTGGCGCCCGTCGCGGTGCTGCGGACTGACAACGTGGTGATTCAAGGGTCGCGAGGCGTCGGCGTGTACCTCGACGCCAACGCTGCCTTCACAGGCGACTCACGGCAGCTGCAGATCACGGGGGCCGGTGGCCGCCCGCTCCACACGACGATGATGGCGCTCGGCAGTATTCCCATCGGCACCTACACAGGGAACGGGAATGACGAGATCCTGATCCACGGACCTGGAGCCAACGTCTTCGCCAACATGACAGTGGAGGATCATGGCGTGCCGGTACGGATTCCGTTCACCGGGCTCTATGTTGGACCTGTGGCTCCATCCGTCGTGCCGGTGACCCTTACGTTACGCCCCGGTGTCATTCTCAGATTCCCGAAAGTCGGGAATCAGACGGGCGCGCGTGTGACGTTTGGCACCAATGGCGCCGCGCCTAACAATTTGGTGGGCATTCTCAACGCGGTGGGCACTGCGGCAAAGCCGATCGTGTTCACGTCGGGGGAAGCAAGCCCCGCGCGCGGCGACTGGGTCGGCATCTGGCTCAACACCGCGAACGGTTCGCGGCTCGATCACGTGGAGATCAACTACGCGGGCGGACAGACTGGCATCCAGTCGAACAACTGTCGGCCTCTCAACACGGAGGACGAGGCGGGACTCTTCGTCGGCAGCTTCTCTGACCAGTATGTCCCGCCCGGCAACTTGATCACGAACAGTCGAATTACAAACAGCGCCGGCTTCGGCATCAACGCGATGTGGCTGGCGGGGACGTTCAACACACCGGACCTCACCGCAACGAATGTGTTCCAGAACAACGCGCGCTGCCGGCAGACGTATAACGGAGTGACACCGCCCGGCACATGTCCGATGGGAGGTGGATGCACGGCCAGCTAAGTCCGTGCGCGCTGGCGTTTGAGAGGTAGCGATGAACGTGTGGAGCGATCGTTTTCGCCTTTGGGGATTTGCGTGGATGCTCGCCACCGCTGTTTCATGCGGCGGAGGGAGTGATGCGGCGGGTCCAAGGCCAGCCGCAACGCTGAACCTCTCGGTACCTGTTGATAGCCTGTACGTGGGCGAAGTTCTTCAAGCGGCTATTTCGGCGCGTGACGCGAGCGGCGCGGCTCTGAAAGTTGGCGCGTGGGAAGCGACGTGGAGCACGTCAGCGCCAAATGTCGCCACGGTCAGTCAGCGGGGGATCATCACCGCCGTGGGGTTGGGCCTAACGAGCATTTCGGCGACCGTGGAAGGGCACGCGGCTGAAGTCACGATTCGCGTGGTGGCGACGCCTGTTGCTCTCGTCTCGCTCACCCCGGTCAGTGTCGTTTTGCCGCCCGGGGCTACGCGACAGCTGACGGCGTTACCGTTGGACGCAGCGGGCCGACAGCTAGATGGCCGCACCGTGAGCTGGCTCAGTTCGGATACCTCCGTCGTGCACGTTTCCACCACGGGCGTGGTGACCGCGATCGCGCCTGGCATCACGAGCGTGCACGCGATCAGCGAAAAGTCATACGCGTCGGCGGACGTGCGGGTGAGCGGTCCGCCGGGCGCCGTCACGAAAATCACGCTGGTGCCGGCGGCGGCAAGCCTAACGATCGGCGAAACGTTGTTGATGCGGACGATTCTGGAAGATGCCATCGGCAATATCGCGTCGGATCGACCAACGGCATGGTCATCGAGCGCTCCGGCAGTGGCTACCGTTTCGGCCAGCGGACTGGTCACCGGACTGAAGGTGGGCACCGCAGTGATTACCGTCGGAAGCGAGCAGGCACGCGGAAGCGCGTCGATTACGGTGCACGATCCGGCGGACGCGATTACGGTGTCGTTTGCGGACCCGGATAGCACCGATGTGGTAAGCGATACGCTGTCGATTTACGCGAAAGGGAAGTCACGCAACCCGATCGTCCGCGCGCGCGCCATTGTCGCGAACAAAGAAGGCGATCTCCAGGAGATCAGGGTCGGGT
>JBFMFA010000183.1:0-6414 GCA_040753195.1 Gemmatimonadota bacterium
GTCATCCGTGCGGCCCGCCCAGGCATACGTCCGAGCAAGACCGAGCTCACCTTCCATGTCGTTAGGTTCGAGCGCTGTGTAGTGGAGATGCAGTGCGATGGCGTCGCGGAAGTCCCCGTCTTCGGCAAGAAAAACCGCCAGGCGGTATACGGCGCGCGACGACGCACTGGAGTCGCGTCGTACGACTTCCCGATAGGCACCTCGTGCGACCGCCCGATCGCCCACAACAAAGGCAGAATCGGCCGTCCGCAGCAGACTGCGAACGGCACTATCGCTTTGGGCTTCGGCGGACGGACCGGGAACGGCGCTCGCGATAAGGGCGGCCGTCAGGAAGACGCGGCTGCGCATGCAACCAGAAGACGCACAGACCGTTTCGTCAGAAACGAGACCCGCGCTGGGATCTGGCCCCTAGGCAGGAGTTGCTGCCGTGCGCGGACGCCGCAGCTGCTTGAGGCCTATCACTGTCCCTGCCGCCGTCGCCGCCAGGAGCACGGGGAGGAGCACTGTGAGCACCAGCGGACCGTTCGGGGAAACTCCGAGGGAGATGGCGAGCGCGCGGTCGAACGGTGCAAGGCTGCTCCCGAAGAGCGCCTGGATCCACAGGATGATCCCCCAGCTCAGTGCAGCTGCCACGACGACGAGCAGGAATGCCCTGCGGCCGCGGCGGTGCCATAGCGCGACGATCGCGCTCAGGATCGGGATGGCCCACCATCCGAACAGCCACGTGCCGGCGCCCATGAGGACGACAACGACAGCGGTATCGCGCAGCGCACGCACGGTCAGTTGTCCCTCGGTCGCAGGCGCAGTGTGTGGCGCGGGTTCGTTAGGTCCGCCGCGACTGCCGGGACGGTGAGCGAGTCCAGCTCCCCGTCGCTCCAGGTCTTGATGCGATCGCGGTAACGGGAGCTGGCCGGGTTCCCGCTTTGACCGCCGGGGTACGTTCCCCACGCTCTCACGTTAGGGCCCAGTTCGACGACCATGCGCCAGCTCGAGCCGAATCCGCCTCCCGCCGACGGATTCAGCGTGCCGAATCCACCCTGCACACCAACGCTTTCGGCGCTGAAGCCGCGCAGGCGCAACAGGTGCGAAATGCGCGCGGGGCGAACGCGGTCCCAGCGCCAGCGTTCAGGCGACGGCTCGCCGAGCTGCGCGACGAGGCTGTCGTACGCCGCGGAGAGGGCGCGCGCGAGCACCGCGTTGCGATCTTCGATAGCGTTAGGCGTCGCGCGGACATCCCACCACGCGTTGCGCGGCTGTGCCAGCAACGCCAGGGTCACGTCGCCGCTCGGTGTCGCCACCCGACTCCCCGTGGAGTCCTCCAACTCGTCCCATAACAAGCGGGTGACGTTGCTCAACGTACGTTCGAAGAGGACAGCCTGATGATTGTCCTTCGTGTAGCGCCTGTCCCACGAGGCGAGTACCGCTCCCGCTTTCCCGAGCGGCGACGGCGCATCGCCTAACGAAGCAGCCCCGTTCTCCGGCAGTTCGCGATCGGTGGGGCGGCTGCCGGCCGCCTCCAGCAGCGCCGGCATCCATAGATCGGCGCGTTCGGACCCCGGATCCGTCTGATAGCGCCGCATGGCGTCAGGCGTGACCAGGCTGTCGGCGCGGAGCAGTTCGTTGATGCGCAGCGCGCGCCAGACCTCGGCGGCATCACCACTTCCGAGGTAGGAGCGCTTCAGTCGTGCGTCCAGCGGCTGCTGGTTCGCCGAGGCGAGATACCCTTGCGGCGGATCGAACGCTTGCGGGTACTGCTCGATAGGCCAATCGCCGCGCCAGTCATTGGCGCTGCTGGTACCGTCCCGAATCGTTAGGCCGTCGCCGCCATATCCGCGAAATGGAAACCGGCCGGTCGAGCGAATCGCGATCGACCCGCCGCGATCCGCGGCGATCATATTCTGCGCGGGCGCGGGCCAGTAGCGCGCCATCGAATCCAGATAGGCCCGCGCACTCTTCGCCTTCGCTGCCTGCACGAATCCCGTGGCATCCAGGGGATCCTCCAGCGGGATCCAGCGCATCGAGAGCCAGGTGCTGCCGCGCCTCGTTAGGGGACCGCGGTGCGTGAACAGCAGCGTATCGACGGCGATCACTTTCCCGCGATTGTCGCGGATGATCTCTACCTCGCGCTGCACCGGTTTCCAACTGTCGTCGACGCGATACTGCTTTGGGAGCACGGAGTCGTCCACGGTCTCCTGAAAGAAGTCCAGAACGTCCGCGCCGGTGTTCGTGAACGACCAGGCGACGTCACGGTTAAATCCCAGAATGATTCCTGGTGCACCGGGGATGGTCACGCCGTATACGTCGAGCACACCGGGAACGACGAGGTGTGCCTCGTACCAGATGCTCGGGAGGCTCAGCTCGAGGTGAGGGTCGCCAGCGAGTAGCGCGTAGCCGTTCTTCGTGCGCCGCGGGGCAACCGCCCAATTGTTGCTCGCGAAGTGCCTGCGGTTTTCATCGAACGGCCACGGCCGCAGGGCCGAAGCGAGTGTGCGAACGAGCGCGCTCGTGTCAGGCGTGCCGGGGGGAGCGATCGCCGAGGTGTCGAACCACGGGGTCGCCTCGTTAGGCTGGATCGGTTCCTGCACGAGCGAGTTGAGCGGGAAAATGGCCTCCGCCGCCGCGCGTCCCACTTTCGCCCGCGCCGCTATGCGGTCGAACTCGCTCGGTATGTACGTGAGGATGTTGCTCATGCGCATGAACAGATGCAGCGAGTTCACCGGCTCCCAGCGCTCGGGACGAGCGTCGAGAATGCGGTACTCCACCGGCCACGACCGCTCCGACATCGTCTCCATGTACGCGTTCACGCCGTCCGCGTACGCGTCGAGGATCCTGCGGCCCATGTCATCCACGGCCATTGAGCGCCACTTCGCCAGCGCGGCGCGAGGCATGCCTAACTGGCGAGTTTCCTCGTCGGCGAAACGCGCGACGCCGCCGACCATCTCCGACAAGCGTCCCGATGCGGCTCGCGTCTGGAGATCGAGTTGGAAGAGTCGGTCTCGCGCGACGACGTAGCCTAACGCACGATACGCATCCATCTCCGATTGTGCGAAGATGTGCGGCACGCCGCGGTCGTCGTAACGCACCTCCACGTCGTTCCCGAGTGCGGGCATGTCCGCTGTGGCACGCGACGGCAAGTCCGCCGCACCCACAGCAGCCCACGCGCCATTGGCCGGATCGAGGAGACGGCCGAGTGGAGGAACCGGGCCGATGCCGCAAGCGCTCGCGTAGAGCGTTGCCGCGAGAGCGGCCGCACTCACACCGAGCAATACGTGCCTGGCTGCCATGATAGCAAAGCTACCTGCGGGTAATTACCTCACGCGAGGGAAAACGAACTGCTGGGCGGCTTCGAACCCGTCTCCACTGGGGATCGCCATCAGCACGTCCAGCGTGAGTTGCTCGCGGCTCACCGTGATTTGCGTGGCCGAACACGGTCTGCCGCCGCGCGAACGAGTGCTGATCGTGCCGCACGCCGATACGACCATCGCATGCTGCCCGCCACGACCATCCGCATGCGTTACGCGGGCAACGTGCTCTTGATGATCATGCCCGCACAGTATGAGGTCGCATCCGGATGCCGCGAACGCTTCAAGCACCTCGCGGTGATTCGGGATGCCGAAACGCTGCGACAACTCACCACGCACGGGATTGTGGTGCATGACGATTGCGCGCAGATCACCGGCGGGGATTGCACTCATCGAATCCTTGCAGCGCGCGAGCTGCGCGTCGGTGACGGCTCCAATCACCGAGAGGTCGCGCAGACGCTTGGTGAGCGTGTAGAGTGCGATGCCGTGCGAGGAGTTCAGGCCGACGAACGTCGCGCCCGCAACGGTAAGCACCGGCTCTAGGTCCGGTTCCAGCCACGTGCGGTACTTCTCGTACATCCTCGCCGTGCCACGGATGTGCAGCGGTGAGCGCCACCAGGCGACGTCGTGGTTCCCCGGCACGACGATCGTCGCGCTGTACTGCCGTGCGTACCTAACGAGTGCCGCGCCGCACAGAAACTCACCGATGCGCGAGCGCTGCGCGAAATCACCGCAAAACACGACCACGTCGTAGCGTTCCCGGGCCAGCAGACGTTCGAACGCGGCGATGAGAGTCGGGCGCGCCGGCGCGGCTAAATGAAAATCGCCCGCCTGTAGAATGCGCAGCTCGCCGCTACCTGGCGACGGCGACGCCGGCTGATTCGAGCTTGCCAATGATGCTGTCGGTGAACTGCCGCGTATTCGCCGTGCCGCCGAGGTCGCGCGTGAGTGTCTTCCCCTCGCGCAACACCTGCTCGAGCGCGCGCCGGATGCGCTGCGCGCTCGTTAGGTCTCCGACGTGTTCCAGCATGAGGCACGCGGCGAGAATCAATGCGCCGGGATTGGCGATCCCCTGCCCCGCGATATCCGGTGCGGTGCCGTGCACCGCCTCGAAAATCGCGGCATGCTGGCCAATGTTCGCTCCCGGTGTGAGCCCCAGCCCACCCACGAGCCCGGACGTCAGATCGGAGAGGATATCGCCAAACATGTTGGTCGTGACGAGGACGTCGAATTTTTCAGGGTACATCACCAGCTTCATCGCCATCGCGTCGATGATCTGCTCGTCATAGGCGATGCGCCCCTCGTATTCCTTCGCGATCTGCTGTCCCACTTCGCGAAAGAGTCCCTGCGAATACTTCAGGATGTTCGCCTTGTGCACCAACGTTAGGCGTTTGCGCCCGTGCCGCAGCGCGTATTCGAACGCGTAGCGGATGACGCGCTCGGAGCCGACCCGGGTGATCAACGCGACGGACTGTGCCGCTGCTTTTTCGTCGCTGCCGATCTTGATGTAGTGCTCCAGACCGGCGTACAGCCCCTCGGTATTCTCGCGCACCAGCACGATGTCCACGTTGTCGAAGCGTCCGCCCGGAATCATGTCCTTTGCCGGCCGCACATTCGCGTAGAGATCGAATGCCTTGCGCAGCGCCACATTGACGGAACGGTAGCCGCCGCCACTCGGCGTCTCCAACGGCCCCTTCAGCGCCAACTTTGTTTGCTTGATCGAGTTCAGCGTCTCGTCAGGCAACGGATCGTTCACGGCCTTTACGGCCGCCATTCCTGCGATCCTGCGATCCCACTCGAACGTAGTTCCGCCGCTCGCGCTCACGGCGTCGAGCACCCGCAGCGTCGCTTCTGTGATATCAGGTCCAATCCCGTCGCCGGGAATCAACGTACAAGGTATGCCCATGCGTCCCTGGTGGATGTGCGCAAACAACTTAGCGCCTCCGAGGCCAACCCCTAACCCCTATCCCGTATCCCCTACCGTTTAGTAGTTTCGCGCGGCCTCTGGAGGGTCCTGATGCGTCGTCTGCTCCCGAATCTGATCTGGATTGCGGTTGGAACGATTGGGGTTGCGTCCCTCGGCTACCTCGCGCTGCGGCGCGGGGAGACGATCAACGCCGCCTGGCTCGTCACCGCGGCCGTGTGTTGGTACATGGTCGCGTTTCGCTTCTATAGTCGAATAATCTCGAGCAACGTCTTTGCGCTCGATCCCACGCGTCGCACGCCCTCCGAACGGCTCAGCGACGGACGTGACTACGTTCCCACGAACCGCTGGATCGTTTTCGGACACCATTTCGCCGCGATCGCCGGTCCCGGACCGCTCGTTGGACCGACGTTAGCCGCACAGTTCGGTTATCTCCCCGGTGCGCTGTGGATCATCATCGGCGTCGCGCTCGGAGGCGCGGTGCAGGACTTCGTCATCCTCGCGTCATCGGTACGGCGCAACGGGAAGACGCTGGGACAGATGGCGAAAGAGGAAATAGGCACCGTCGCCGGATACACGGCGCTCATCGCCGTACTCGGCATCATGATCGTGCTCATCGCGGTGCTGGCGCTGGTCGTGGTGAATGCGTTAGGCGAAAGCCCGTGGGGAATTGTGACCGTCGGCCTCACGATTCCGATCGCGCTGCTGATGGGCGCGTACATGCGCTGGTTCCGCCCTCACAAGGTGCTCGAAGCAACGGCCATCGGTTTGGTTCTGCTCATCCTCGCGCTGTACGCCGGGCGCTGGGTCGCCGAGCATCCGGTGTACGGCCCCATGTTCACGCTCCAACGCACCACGATCGCGTGGGCCATCATGATCTACGGTTTTGCGGCGTCGGTGCTCCCGGTCTGGTTGTTGCTTGCGCCGCGCGACTATCTCTCCGCGTTCGTCAAGATCGGCGTCGTCGTGGCTCTGGCGTTAGGCGTCATCCTCGTGCTCCCGACGCTGCAGATGCCACCCATCACGCAATTCATCGACGGCACGGGTCCGGTGTTCGCGGGGAAAGTGTTCCCCTTCGCCTTTATTACGATCGCGTGCGGTGCCATATCGGGGTTCCACGCGCTGATATCGTCGGGAACGACGCCCAAAATCCTGCAGCGCGAACCGGACGCTCGCTTTATCGGCTAC
>JBFMFA010000184.1:0-6393 GCA_040753195.1 Gemmatimonadota bacterium
TGCTCGATGCGATGCGGCGCTCCCCGCATTTCCAGACCTTCCGCGACGCACTGCCTATCGCCGGCGTCGATGGAACCATTCAGAATCGCATGCGCGAAAGTGCGGCGGCGAACAACCTGCGCGCGAAGACGGGAACGTTGGACATGGTGCGCTCGCTTTCCGGGTACGTCACCACGGCAGATGGGCGTTTGCTACTGTTCAGTGTGTTGTGCAACAACTGGCTCGTGCCACAGCGTGACGTCGATACGGTCGCCGACGCAATCGGCGTTAGGCTCGCTGAGCTGCGGCTGGAGCGCTGAATGCTGACGGTGGCCGAAGCCAGCGCGAGCATCCTCGCGGACATTGCGCGGCTGTCCATTGAGCGCGTCCCGCTGCTCGATGCCCCTGGACGCGTGCTCGCGCGGGACGCGGTGGCTCCGCTGGCGATGCCGCCGTGGCGCAATTCCGCAATGGATGGCTATGCCCTCCTGGCGAGTGACATCGCGGGGGCCACGACCGCAAGTCCCGTTAGGCTTGGCGTGCTTGAGACCGTGGCGGCGGGTGGGTTTCCGTCTCAGCCGGTGCGGCGCGGCTTCGCGACGCGCATCATGACGGGCGCCCCGCTGCCCGATGCGGCGGACACGGTCGTCCGCGTAGAAGACACCGATGGCGGCACCGACAGCGTCGAAATTCGGAACGACCGCGATGCGGGGAAAAACATCCGTGCCCGAGGTGAGGACTACAATACCGGTGATCGGGTACTCTTGGCGGGCGATGCGTTAGGCGCAGCCCAGGTGGGTGTGCTCGCCTCCATGGGCCTCGCCGAGGTCGAGGTGTATCGGCGCCCGCGAGTGGCCATCATCGGGTCAGGCGACGAGCTGGTCGATATCGATCGCTTCGATGAGGTGCTCGCCGGTAAGAAAATCGTCACCAGCAACAGTTATACGCTCAACGCGCTGGTGCGCGGCGCCGGTGGCGACGTGCTCAGTGTCAGCGTGGCGGCCGACGATCCTGGCGATGTCGCGGCGCACGTGGAGCGCGCGCTCGTCAGTGGTGCGGATCTCATCGTCACGTCGGCTGGCGCCAGCGTCGGTGAGTATGACTACGTGCGCCAGGTGCTCGTTTCGTTAGGCGCCCAGCTCAAGTTCTGGCGCGTGCGGATGCGGCCGGGAGCGCCGTTAGGCTTCGGACTGGTGCGTGGCGTCCCCTGGATCGGGCTCCCCGGGAACCCGGTCTCCGCGATGGTGACGTTCGAGCTGTTCGTGCGGCCGGCCATCCGTAAAATGCTCGGTTTCACCCGCCTCTTTCGCCGGCCGGTTGCAGCCATGCTCGAGGAGCCGGTGAGCATCGGCGCACGCCTCACGCATTTCCTGCGGGCGGTGGCTCGCGTCCGTGGCGACGGCCAACTCATGGTGCGCCTCACCGGGCCACAGGGGTCGGCGATCCTGACATCAATGGCGCGAGCGAATGCCCTCCTTGTCGTTCCGGAAGACCGCCAGGAGTCGGCTACCGGCGAAATCCTCACCATCTTGCCGCTCGGCGACGAGGCCCAGCAGGCAGACGATTTCTCTCTGCACGCTCAGGCGCTATGATGGCACTATGATGCGCTGATATTGGTCGCATCGACACGATGAAATCCGTGCTTTTTCCTTGATTTAGTGACAGCCCGAGTAGCTGAATGCTCCACCGCAAAGCCAGGTCCTAGGCGCTCTTCTCAACGCTAGGGCTCATCGGTAAAACTTCTGTGAGCGAAGCCCGTAGGCGGCCTTTTCATCAGCCGACTTATCCATGGGCTTCTCACTTTTCATACGCCCCGCGTGGCGATCGCTGCGCCGCAGCCCCGCGTTCACGATCACCTCCTCGCTGACGCTCGTGATCGGCATCGCGGCCGTCGTCGCAATGTTCACTCTCATCAACGGGGTCCTGCTGCGACCGCTGCCGTATCATGAGCCCGACCGACTCGTCGGCGCGTGGCACGAGATGCGGGCCATTTCGCTCGCCAAAGCGAATCAGACGTCGGCGACCTATTTCACGTACAAACGGCTCGCCCGTTCGATCGAAGGGATCGCGGTATTTCAGCAGGGCGCGGCGAACGTCTCGGATCCGCGCGGTGGGAGCGACCCACAACGCATTCCGGCCGGCTACGTCACGGCGAGCCTCATCCCCGTGACCGGCGTGACCCCCTTGTTAGGCAGGGCTTTCACCGAACAGGAAGACGTACCGAACGGTCCGATGCTGGCGCTCATCAGCGAGGGGCTGTGGCGCTCACGTTTTGCCGCGGACCCGACCATTCTTGGCCGCACGATCGAGGTGAACGGGCGCAGTCGTGAAATCGTGGGCGTGATGCCGGAGCGTTTTCGCTTCCCCGATGCGCGGACGCAACTCTGGCTCCCATTACAGTTGGATCCTAACGCGGCCTTCGCTGGGGGCTTCAACTATCAAGGGCTCGCCCGGCTGCAGCCGGGGGTAACCGTTGCAGCTGCGCAGCGTGATTTCGCCGCGGTCTTACCGCGCATGGTTGAGCTGTCGCCGCAAATGGCGCCTGGTGTGTCAACGCAGATGTTGCTGGACCAGGCGAAGCCGATTCCACTGCTCGTGCCGCTGAAAGAAGACGTCATCGGCGGCATCGCGCGCACGCTGTGGATTGTCGCGGCCGCGGCGGGGCTGGTGCTGCTCGTCGCGTGCGCCAACGTCACCAATCTGATACTCGTTAGGGCTGATGCGCGGCAGCGCGAGCTGGCCGTGCGCGAGGCCATCGGGGCGGGGCGCGCGCGCGTGCTCACGCATTTTCTCGCCGAGTCGGCCGTGCTGGCGGCGCTCGCTGGTGCTGTGGGGACTGTGATCGCGACGCTCGCGATTCGCTTACTCGTGAACGCGGGAATAGCAGATATTCCGCGGCTTTCCGAAGTGCGCAGTGATTTCGCCACAATCGGCTTCGCCATCGCCGTGTCGGCGTTTGTCGCGATCGTCTGCAGCATCATTCCTGCCCTGCGTCTCGGGCGACTGCATCTCTCACTCGCATTGCGCGAGGGCGGTCGCAGCGGGACAGCAAGCCGCGTGCAGCAGCGCGTTCGTGGTGCGCTTGTCGCTGCGCAGATTGCCTTTGCACTCGTCGCGCTCGGCGGCTCTGGCTTGCTCATCCGCACGTTCATGAGCCTGAGTGCGGTGCAGCCGGGGTTCAATCCGCAAGGGCTGGCGACATTCTGGGTTGCATTGCCGCAGGCGCGCTACCCTAACGATACCGCGGTGGTCCGCTTTTACTCGCAGCTGCTCGAACGCATGTCAGCGCTCCCGGGAGTACAAAACGCCGCGATCGCGTCGCGTTTGCCGCTCCTTCAAAACGGAATGAATCAGAACCCGTTTTATCCGGAAGACGATCTGGCGACATACGCGAACCGGATTCCTCCGCTCCAGATCTACACGACGGTCGACGGCAACTTCTTTCGCACGATGGACGTGCCGCTCATTGCGGGCCGCACGTTCAACCGGCTGGACATGCAGCGCTTTGATGAAGCGATCATTAGTCAGGCGACCGCCATCCAGTTCTGGAAGGACTCGACCGGCCAGCGCGCGTTAGGCAAGCGTTTTACGGACCTGCCTGGTGGGAAGTGGTTTACCGTCGTCGGCGTCGTTGGCGACGTACGAGATACGTCGCTGGCCGCGCCGCCATCGCAAACGGTGTATTTCCCCCAAGTTCCATCGCCGGATGACTTCAACGGACAGACGCGCAACACCATGGCTTTGCTGCTGCGCACGAGCGGCGAGCCGAGCGCCCTCACCAGTTCCGTACAGCGGACGCTGCGTGAGATGGACCCGACGCTACCCCTCTTCGACGTTCGGGCCATGCCGGAGATCTTCGCCGCATCGATGGCGCAGCTCTCATTCACGATCATGATTCTCGGTGTGGCCGCCGTGGTCACGTTGTTGTTAGGCGCGATCGGGTTGTACGGAGTCATGGCCTATGTGATTGCACTGCGCACTCGCGAGCTTGGCGTGCGCATCGCACTGGGCGCCTCGCCGCAGTCGGTGATTCGCATGTTGACGAGCCAGGGCGTCGTGTTGACGACGTTTGGTATCGTCGCGGGGCTCGCAATTTTCGCGTTCGTCGCGCGCTTCCTGCGATCGTTGCTCTACGGCGTAGCGCCGACAGATCCGCTCACGTTAGGCGCGGCGTCGGCGTTGTTGGTCGCGGTCGCGCTGTTGGCAAGTTGGCTACCGGCGCGGCGAACGTCGCGGTTGGATCCGGCGGAGGTAATGCGCTCTGAATAGTCGTTAGCGATTCGTCATTCGGGCGTGGTTCTCAGAGCTATGAGGAGAGAGCATTGAAGTGTGTCGCTATCTGCTTTGGCTGTCAGCCACGGATGAACTGCGAACTGACTTGTAACTGAAGCAGAGAGCTGCAAGCTCAACGCTCTATCCCGATAGCTCTGAGAAGCTCCGCACTCGTTTGGATTCGACTGTGAGCGCTGAGTCCCGCCGCAGGCCTCCTCGTTAGGCGGCTACCGCCAGTGTCTCGACTCCGCGGCCTGATGCCTTCCAGGCCTCGAGACCACCTTCGAAGACCTGCACGTTGGTGAAACCGAGGGTCGCGAGCTTCTGGGCGGCTTGTTTGCTGTTCGGGCACCTCACGTCGGAGCAGTAGACGACGATGGGCGTGTCTTTGCTGAGCGACTGCGCTTCGCGGCCGACACGATCGACAGGGACCCGGCGCGATCCCGGGATCAGCTCGCCTTTGAAGTACTCGTCCGTCAACGCATTCCAGAATTCGCTCACGGCGTTGTGTTTGAGCATATCGAGGAGTTCAGTGATCGTGATGATGTGGAGAGGGTTGTTCTGCGTCATCGTTAGGTTGTTGGTTGAAGGTTAGAGAACTGATTCGGCGCGCACCATGGTTCGTGGGGCAGCGCGCTCGCTGTTGTGCAACCGGATCGCATCGAGCAAAGCGATAAACGTCTCCAGTTCAGAATCAGCGAGCACGGCGACCGCTTCGTCGTCCGTGGCGTCCGCGAGCGGGTCGATTTCTGCGAGCAGGCGGCGCCCTTCGTCCGTGACATAGCACAGTACAGCACGCCGGTCGTGCGTCGACCGCTCACGACGCAGGTAACCGCCCGCTTCGAGCTTGTCGAGGATGCGCGTGATTGGCGTGCCTTCCTCGATCATGCGCTCACGCACAGCGAGCGTTGTGATGCCTTGCGCGCCGGCGCCGCGGACAATCCTGAGCGCATTGTATTGCGCCAGGCTGAGGCTCCAGGGTTCGAGCAGCCGCTGCATGGTGCGATTGACGACGGACGCGGTGCGCAGGAGCGCGATGGTCGCCTCCTGAGCGACGGACCGGAACGGCCTGGTTTGTTTGATTTCGGCTAACGTGCGGCTGTGACGTGGCGGCATTATATAGCTACCTTGGCGATAGTTGCTATGATAGCTATTGTCCCGGCAACGCGCAAGCGGTCAAAGAGAGGTCAGCGATTCGTCAGTAGGTCAGGGTTCTCAGAGCTATGAGGCGAGAGCTGAGAGTGTGTAGCTCTAAGCTCCAGCTATCAGCCGGCCCGCGAACTCGCTGTCAGCTGAAGCGCGTAGCTATCAAGCGGACGGCTTCACCTTCATTGCTCTGGGAAGCATCGCACCGCGACGAATTAACTGGAAACCCTCAAGCGATCCGCCACCAATTCCGCGATATCGACGACTGGCACATAACCATCCGCCCCTTTCCCCGCGTCGCTTAACATCGTCATGCAGAATGGGCACGCGACCGCGACGGCCTCGGCACCAGTCGCCGCCAGTTCTTCCTTGCGCTCCACGTTGATGCGCTTGCCGATGCGTTCTTCCATGAACATGCGCCCGCCGCCGGCCCCGCAGCATAACGAGCGATCGCGGCTCCGTTTGGGTTCTACGACATCGACGACGGGCAACGCGCGGCGAATGACGTCGCGCGGTGCGTCGTACACATCGTTGTAGCGGCCCAAATAACAGGCGTCATGGTACACGATGCGTTCGGCGCCGTTCACCGCATTCAGCGACACGCGGCCGCTTTCGAGCAGCGCGGCAATGTACGTGGAATGATGGACCACCTCGTAGTGTCCGCCTAACGTCTCATATTCGTTGCCCAGCTGGTGGAAGCAGTGCGGACAGTTCGTGATGATGGCTTTGACGTGGTAGCGATCCAATGTCTCGATGTTCTGCTTCGCGAGCATCTGGTACAGGTACTCGTTCCCCATACGTCGCGCGGGGTCGCCGTTGCAGTTTTCTTCCTGCCCGAGAATCGCGAAGCTTACGTTCGCTGCTTGCAGGATGCGCGCAACCGCCACGGTGGTTTTCTTCGCGCGATCGTCAAACGAACCCATGCAACCAACCCAATAGAGCACCTCAGGCGTTTCGCCGCGCGCGGCGAGATCAGCCATGGTCGGGCTGTTCATC
>JBFMFA010000185.1:0-6382 GCA_040753195.1 Gemmatimonadota bacterium
AGTTCACGCGCTCGAGCACGTGTCCTTCGATGTGCGCGGCCATGCGTTCGTGAGCGTCGTGGGACCGAGCGGCTGCGGCAAATCGACGTTGCTGCGAGTCCTGGCCGGCTTACAGACAGCAAGCTCCGGGGAGGTACGCTGCACGCCCGCGATGCCTAACGGCCGCGCGCGCCCGCGTGCGGGACTCGTCTTCCAGGAGTTCGGCACGTTTCCATGGATGACGGTCCTGGAGAACCTCGCGTTCGGGCTCGAAATGGCCGGCGTCGCGCGCGGCGAACGTGAGGTGCGCGCGCGCGAGTTCGCCGAACGACTGGGATTGGCCGGTTTTGCGCATCATTATCCGCGCGAGCTGTCTGTTGGCATGCGGCAGCGCGTCGACATTGGACGCGCATTTGTTTCGGACGTTCCGATTCTCTTGATGGATGAGCCCTTTGGAGCGCTCGATGCGCAGACGCGGTGGGTGCTGCAGGGGGAGTTGCTCCGCATCTGGCAGGAGAGCCGCAAGCTCGTGGTCTTCGTCACACACGACATCGAAGAAGCGGTTCGGCTCAGCGATCGCGTGCTGGTTCTCAGCGGGCGACCTGGAACCGTCATCGCCGACATCCCGATCCCACTCACGCGGCCGCGCGACCTCAGGCGCGACGATACCGCGGTTCGCGACATCACATGGCAAATCTGGCAGTTACTCGAGCACGAAGTACGCGACGGCCTCGCGATCCGTCAGTAGCTGACGGCGTGGGCCCTCGGCGCGCGCGCGGATTCAAGGTGTCCGCGCCGCTCGCGGCTGCCCTCGTTGCGACGCTGATTCTTGCGGCGTGGGAGATCGCCGCACGCACGGGTCTTTTGGCAAGCAACTTCGTGCCGGCGCCGAGTGCCGTCTCGCGCGCGTTAGGTGAGAGCTGGCGTCGCGACGGGCTGCCATCGCATCTCATGACGACGCTGCTGCGGGTTGCCGGGGGGCTGGCATTGGGAGCCGGCGCGGGCTTCCTCGTCGGCCTCACGTTAGGTTCGTTTCATCGGGCACGTCGTGTCGTCGATCCGTTCGTCGCCGCGCTTCATCCCATCCCGAAGCTCGCTCTACTCCCGCTGTTCATGCTGCTGCTCGGACTCGGCGAGTGGCCGAAAATCATCGTCATTGCGGCCGCTTCGTTCTTCCCCATGCTGCTCAACACCGTGGCCGGCGTTAGGCAGATCAGTGGCGTGCATTTCGACGTGGCGCGCGTCTATGGCGCGTCGCGCTATCAACTGCTGACGCGCGTCATCCTCCCCGGCAGCGTGCCGATGGTGCTGACCGGCGTCCGCCTCGCGGCCAACGTCGCCTTCCTGTCGACCATCGCCGTCGAGATGGTATACTCGCAGCGCGGACTCGGCGCGATGATCTGGCTCTCGTGGCAGGTGCTGCGCGTCGATCTACTGTACGCGACGCTCTTTGTGATCGCCGTCGTCGGTGTCGCGCTGAACGCCGTATTGCAGTGGACAGCGCGACGCGGGGCGCCATGGCTGAGTGAACGCGAGCTGACCGTGTGACGGCACGCGACGGCGCCGCGGATCATTGGTTTCAGGACCACGCCGCGCTCGAAGGACTTGCCTCGAAGTCCGTTCGCTCCGGTGCCACCGCCGTCGGCGCGCGTGCGGCGCAGCTCTTCGTGCAGCTCGGCGCCGCGATGTGGCTGGCGCGCATTCTTACGCCCGGCGACTTCGGAATCCAGGCGATGGTGTTGCCGGTCGCTTTTCTGATGAACGGGATCACGCAGCAGGCGCTGCAGAGTGCCGTCATGCAGCGCGACGACCTCCGCTCCGAGGACGCAAGCGCGCTTTTCTTCGCGGCGCTGCCGATCAACTTGGGCCTAACGAGTGCTATGGCACTGCTCGGACCGGTGCTTGCATGGCTCTATCGCGAGCCGCGCGTGATCGCCGTCGCGATCATATGGGCCGGCGTCATCTTCCTGACGACGCTGGCTACGATTCACGAAGCGCTGCTCAAGCGTCAGCTGCGCTTCGCCACGGTGGCTCGCATGCAGCTGGGGGCGCATGTCGCGTCGTTCGTTGTGGCGATCGTCGCGGCCACCGCCGGTGCGCACTACTGGGCACTCCTCGGACAGGTGGCCGTGATGGAGTTGGGACGAGCCGGAGGTATGTGGCTGCTGGTTTCATGGCGGCCGCGCTGGAGTGGACGGCGACCGACAGCGCCAGCGGCGGCGATGCGCTCGTACTGGCTTGGTGTAATCGGGGCACGTACCGCATCATGGGTAGGGGACCAAAGTGACCGCGTGACCGTAGGAGCGTTAGGCGGCGCCAGCATCGCCGGGCTGTACGACAGCGCCAAGCGCTGGGCCTGGTTTGCGTTTTTCGAGTTGTTCATCCCACTGACCGACGTGGCTGTCGCGACGCTGAGCCGCGTGCGCAATGACGCCGAGCGCTTTCGGACATACGTGCGTCAGGCGCTGTTGCCGATCGCCGCGGTCACGATGCCGGCCGCCGCATTCATGTTCGTGGAGGCACGGCTCGTCTTACGGGTGATTCTGGGGGATCAGTGGTTAGGCGCGGCCCTGTTCGTCCGCTGGCTGTGCATCGCGCTCGTCGGCGCGACGGTTATCCGGCTCATGTGGTGGGTGTATCTGGCAACGGGCCGGACCACACGTCAGCTCCGCTGGTCGCTCGTCACGACGCCCGTCACGCTCGCCGCCGTCCTGGTGGGTGGGCTTGGTTACGGAGCCGTCGGCGTATCGGCAGGGCTCGCGGTGGCGACATTGCTGCTGGCGATCCCCAGCATCCGCAACGCCGTGCACGACACGCCTGTCACGTTAGGTGACTGTGTGGGCGTCATTGCGTTGCCGCTGGCTGCCGCCGCCATCGCCGCCGGGATGCTGATGGTCCTGGATCCGTGGCTTCCTGTGGCGCCGGCCGTTATGGCCCTGGCGCTGCGCCTGGCCGTATTTGTGTTGCTCTACGCGTTAGGCTGGCTCGCGCTCCCCGGCGGACGCCGAGCCCTCATCGGTCTCTTTGCCAAACTCGGCGAAGTGATCTCGACCTGGCGCGGAGCGCTTGGCCGTCGTCCGACACGCTAGAACTTTACGAGTTCCTCGTACGCGTTTCGGAAATCGTCGATTTGCGGGAGGATCGCGTCTTCCAGGCGCGGTGCGTAGCCGACAAACGTGTCCGTGGAGCCGATCCGCCTAACGGGTGCGTCGAGCCACGCGAAACAGTCGTCGGCGATACGCGACGCGATTTCGCTGCCGTATCCCCAGGAGATCGCGTCTTCGTACGCCACAATCACACGATTCGTTTTCTTCACCGAGGCGTACACAGTCTCCTTGTCCCAGGGTGACAAGGAGCGCAGATCGATCACCTCGACGGAGATGCCGTTGTCGGCGACCTGGTTCGCGGCGGCGAAGGCGCGCTGCACGGTGGCGCCGTAGGTGACCACGGTGACGTCGGTCCCCGCCCTCACGATCTTCGCCTTGCCGAACGGAATCATGAAGTTCGGCCCTGGATACGCGGCTTTGTTGTACGTCTGGCGATACAGGTGCTTGTGCTCAAGGAAGATGACCGGGTCGTCGCAGCGGATCGCCGTGCGTAGCAGGCCGTTCGCGTCCAGCGCCGTCGCCGGGCAGACGACGCGCAGGCCCGGGCAGTGCGTGAAGAGCGACGCTCCCGTTTGCGAATGGTACAGCGCGCCCCGGATGTAGCCGCCGTACGTCGTCCTAACGACAACAGGCGCCGCGAACGCATTGTTGGAGCGCCAACGCATCGTCGCCAGCTCGTCGCGCAACTGCATGTATGCCGGCCAGATGTAATCGAAGAACTGCACCTCGACGACCGGCTTGAAGCCGCGCAGTGCGAGACCGATCGCCCGGCCGACGATATTGGCTTCAGCGAGCGGGGAGTTGTAGACGCGATCGCCGCCGAATTCGGTCTGCAGGCCGTGCGTCACCTTAAAGACACCGCCTTTGCCTTTGACCTTGCCGAGATATTGCTCGCGAGAGACGTCGGCGACGTCCTCGCCAAAAACGACGATCTTCGGATCGCGCCGCATCTCGTCTTTCATGCACACGTTCAAGAGATCCACC
The DNA here is from genome assembly GCA_040753195.1 of Gemmatimonadota bacterium. Lineage (GTDB taxonomy): Bacteria > Gemmatimonadota > Gemmatimonadetes > Gemmatimonadales > Gemmatimonadaceae > DASYRX01. The sequence continues at coordinate 4,071 of JBFMFA010000185.1, forward strand.
ATCGTCGTTTCATTGCCGCTGTATTGCGGATCGTCTTCCGTATCGAACTGATCGCTCGTCGGATCGACATCCGGCGAATAGACGCCGAAGTAGACGGTCTCGGGACCCGGCTGTTCCTGGCCTAACGCGTCGTCAGTCGCGGCCAGCACGACGGCGTCAACTTCCTCTTTGATGCGCTCCAGCTCGGCTTCGGTAGCGTACCCTTTTCCGACGAGGAACAGCGGGAATTTGACGAGCGGATCGCGCTTGGCCTCGGCCTCGCGCTCCTCGGCGGGCTTGTAGAGGACTTCGTCGTCAGACAGCGAGTGGGAATACGGCCGGATCACGTGCGCATGTACGAGCGCGGGCCCTTCGCGGCGGCGCACTCGCTCTACGGCGCGCGTCAGGCACTCGTAGCTGGCGACCAGGTCGCAGCCGTCAACTTCCTGGACATCGAGATTCGGAAAGCCGGCGACGAGCTTGGAGATCGAGCCGCCCGCCGTGTTGACTTCCACCGGAACTGAGATCGCGTAGCCGTTGTCCTCGATGAGGTAGAGGACGGGGAGTTTGAGGTTACAGGCGGTGTTGAGCGACTCCCAGAACTCCCCTTCGCTGGTGGTGCCGTCGCCGGCGGTGACGAGAACGATTTCGTCGTCGGAGAATCCTTCGTTGATGCCGAGCTTGTCTGCGCGATGTATCGCTTCAGCGGCGCCTACGGCATGCAGGAATTGCGTTCCCGTCGGCGATGACTGCGAGACGATGTTGAGCGCCTTGTGACCCCAATGGCTCGGCATCTGCCGGCCACCGGAGTTCGGGTCGACGGCCGCGCCGACAGCCGAATACAGCATTTCGGCGGGTGTCATGCCAAGCGTTAGGCACAGCGCGCGGTCGCGGTAGTATGGAAAGAACCAGTCGTGGCCAGCCCGCAGCGTCATTCCCGCGGCCGTCAGCACAGCTTCGTGGCCAGCACCGGATATCTGGAAGAAGATCTTGTTCTGACGTTTGAGCTGGATCTCTTTGTCATCCAGTCGGCGCGACAGATACATCGTGCGGAACGCCGCGATAAGCTGATCGCGGCTGAGTCCGGCGCTGGTCTTCTTTTCGACGCGAGTAGGTGCGGCCAAGCGAGGCTCCGAGTCAAAAGGCCCTGAAAGGAACTCATAAAGATAAACGCGACGTGAATAGCATCGGGTGGTGGTCGCGACCGTCGCGGTGCACTTACGCAACAGCCGTGCGCCAACTTTGTGGCGCTCCTGCGGGGAACGGGACACCCAAACCCGCGCACTCAGCGTCCTGCGCGATTCCGGTCGGGCAAAATGCCGCACTCTCCTCCTTGGGAATGCTTTGTCCTACCGGAAATCCGTTCGGTACCCCTGTGCGGAGATCCGGCATGTGCAAATCCCGCACAACGAGCGGGCTGGCACCTCATATGCGCTCACACAGGAACCCTCGATTCTGAGCCCTCCCAATTCCGAGCGCCGAAAATGAACGCGCATAGCCGTCACTGCATATTCTGCGACCTTATTCAAGGCGCGGCCGAAGTCTCCGTCTGCTACGAGGACGACCAGGCGATGGCGTTCATGGATATCCAGCCGGTCAACCTCGGCCATACGCTCATCGCCCCGAAACAGCACTTTGAGTCGCTGGCCGACGTTCCGCGAGACGTCGCGATGCACCTGTTCGATGTCGCCATGACGCTGGCGCCCGTCATTCAACGCGCGTCCGGGTGCAGCGACATGAACATCGTGGTGAACTCGGGGCATCAGGCGGGACAGAACGTATTTCACTATCACGTGCACCTGATTCCGCGCCGCGCTGAGGACAATTTCGAGATCGCGTTGCCCTTTGAGGGCTCGTCGATGCCGGACCGGACGTTCCTCGACGCCATCGCGGCACGGATCATCGCCGGCTTGCGCGATCCGGCGCGTCAGGCGGGCGCGCGTCAGCGCGCGGCCGCGGCCGCGGGGTGAACGACGACCCTGAGCCTCGAGCCACGGGTCAAAAGCCCAAGCGAGGGGACTCAGCTCGAGCGCACAGCTCGTTCATAACGAGAGTCAGGCCCGTGCGTACTCTTGCGTAAATCCGCGTTATGCACAATTACTTGATAGGCGCCTGACGACAGAGGCGCATAACGCGGGAGCCTGATGGCAGGAATCCCATGGCGACGAACGAGCGGCGGGCCGCCAGGCGCGCATCCTCACCGTCGACAGGCTCTCCAATCCCTAACGACGCACCCCGCCCGAGCAGACGGCTCGTGGCGGGGTGTCGTCTTTGTGCGCGAGGTGCAATGTCCCGACTTGATCGCGCGCCACGCCTGCTCACCCAGTCCTCCC